>CAYPIB010000017.1:4372-31484 GCA_964410675.1 uncultured Roseburia sp. | reverse complement strand
CTGTGCCAGCGCTGTGGTGGCATTTCCAGCGCCAATATTTCCAAGTTCCTTTAATACATCATAATATTCTTCCGACATGTGTTCCAGACTAATTTTTGCCATATTTCCACCTTCTTTATCTGGTTTAGCCCTCTTCCTTATCTGCAAATAAGTTATGCAGATCGAACAGGGAAATTAATCCGTCTTTTTCTTTCCCTACCCCCCAGATATAGTAATCCTTTCCTTCCTTAGAATCATAAGATACTTTTTCAATTTGGGAAGCATCCATAGTAACTACTTCTTTTACTTCATCAACAACCATACCAACCGATTCACCGCCATCAACTTTTACAATAATAATACGAGTAGATTTTGTGTATACGTCTTCATCAAATCCCATTTTCGTTCTTACACTAACGACAGGAATCACTTCACCTCTTAGGTTAATAACCCCTTTAATATGCGAAGACACTTTAGGTACTCGAAATATTCGCTGCATACGGATAATAGTATTAATATTTTGAATATCAATTCCAAACTGCTCATCAGCAAATTTTACTACAATATACTGTGTAGTTCCAATAATTTCTTTTAATTCTTCCATGATTTTTTCCTCCTTAATCACTTTAAACAAGTGCACTTGTGTCTAAAATAAGGGCAATTTCACCATCGCCTAAAATAGTAGCACCGCTAATCATTTTGCACTTATTTACATATTTATTTAAGGATTTTATAACAATCTCCTGTTGTCCCATTAATTCATCAACAACTAAGCCTACTAGACTATCGCCCTTTTTAACAATAACAACAATCAGGTTTTCTTCCTCATTTTCTGTTGTTTCAATATCAAGTACATCATTTAAACGTACTAGCGGGATAATAATTCCTCTTAAATTAATTACCTCTTTTGCCTGTACATATTTAATATCTTTTGGTGCAATATCTTCAATTGTTTGGATATTTCCAAGTGAGATCGCGTATTTTTCGCCGCCAACTACAACCATAAGCGCTTGAATAATCGCCAAAGTTAATGGCAGTTTGATGGTAAAAGTAGAGCCCTCACCAAGCTTAGTATTGATACTAACCTCTCCGCTTAAACTTTCAATTTTGGATCTTACAACATCAAGTCCCACGCCTCTTCCTGAAACATCTGAAACTTTCTGGGCCGTTGAAAAGCTAGGAAGGAATAAAAGATTAACAATCTCTTTATCAGTCATGCTTTCTGCCTGTTCAGGGGTAATTGTTCCTCTTTCAATGGCTTTTTCCTTGACCACTCCTACATCAATTCCATTTCCATCGTCACGAACTTCAATTACAACATTGTTGCCATCCTGATAGGCATCTAAGAAAATTGAGCCGACTTCCGGTTTGCCCCGCTGTGCACGAATCTCCGCCGATTCTAAGCCATGGTCTGCAGAATTTCTAAGTAAATGCATAAGCGGATCACCAATTTCATCAACTACAGTACGATCCAGCTCTGTTTCTTCACCGCTCATAATTAACTGCATTTTTTTATCTAATTTTTTTGATAAATCACGAATCATCTTTGGAAATTTTACAAGTACTGATTCAATCGGAACCATTCTAACCTTCATAACTGATTCATGGAGGTTTGTTGTAACGCTTTCCAAATATTCAATATCTTCATTTGCAACTGTTCTGCCGCCGCCGGCATTTGTTGCCACAAGTGAATTTTTAGCGATAATTAATTCGCTCACAAGATTCATCAGAACATCAAGTTTTTCAATATCAACACGAACTGTACGATTTACAACCGGCTTGCCGGCTGGCTTCTTATCTTGTTTTTTATCCTGCTTTGCGATTACCGTAGTATTTGCCGCTGCCACAGGAGTGCTTGTCTTACTTAAATCACTTGAACTAATTTCTTGTTTTTCTCTATCCATGCTTGTATCCTCATCTATGTCTTCCAATTGAGAAGTATCCATTTCCGATAAATCAGCCTGACCGACAAATGCATCTTCAATTTCTGATACATTTTTAACCGCTTCAATGACTTCTTCTTCCATACAATCAGTTATAAAAATAAGGCTGAAATCATAATCAAATTTTTCATCTTCAATATCCTGTGTCGCTGGATTAGATGCTATGATTTCCCCTAACTCTTCTAATGCTTTAAATACAAGAAATGCTCTTGCAGCTTTTAGTAGACATGTTTCCTGAACAAAAACTGTTATACCAAATATATTTTTTCCTTCATCTTGTGCTGCATTCATAACAGTATGTATCGTATCATCAATAACAATTTCCTGCCATTTCTCTTTTTTATCAACTTCTGTCTCTGATTCCGCCTCTTGCTTATCTTCGCTAACAGTCATATCTCCATTTAAAATACCTTGCAATGCCAACACTAAATGCTCATTTGCATTCGTTCCTTCATCAGCAGTATTCTGAATACTGCTAACATACTCTTCTAAAGCATCTAATGACTGAAACAGTATATCAACCATAGAGCCTTGAACCTTTATTGTACTATTACGCACTTCTGAAAATACATTTTCCATTTCATGTGTTAGAGCCTGCATGCGCTTATAACCCATAGTGCCTGCCATTCCTTTTAATGAATGTGCCGCCCGGAAAATCTCATTAATGGTATCCATATTATCCGGTTCCTGCTCTAAAATCATAAGTTGATCACTTAATGTTTGTAAATGTTCTTTGGACTCATCTAAAAAAATCTCCAGATATTGACTAACATCCATCTCATTCTACCCCCACATTCTTCGTAATTTTTTCCGCAATTTCATCTAGCGGTACTATTTCATTTGCTGCTCCTGCTGTTACAATTGCCCTCGGCATGCCATATACAACACATGTATTTTCTGACTGGGCAATCACATGCGTTGATTTTTTTGTTTGAAGCTGTAAAATTCCCTTCGTACCATCAGAACCCATACCAGTCAACACAACGCAGATAATCTGCTTATAATTCAAGTCAACTAAAGACTCATACATGTAATTCGCGCATGGTTTTACGCCTTCCCTTGGCTGCTCGTCACTTAACACTAATGCATTACGTTCTCGGTTTCTTTTTACCTTCAGGTGTTTGCCGCCCCTTGCGATATAAACATGTCCTTTACGTAAAATGTCTCCTTCTTCTGCCTCTTTCACTGGTAATTCACTTAAACTATTTAAACGCTCTGCCAAAGAATTTGTAAATCCCGGCGGCATATGCTGAACTATTAAAATAGGAGCTGCTAAATTTTTAGGAAGTTTCGTAATAACATCTGCCAAAGCTTTCGGACCACCGGTCGAACTTGCAATTGCTACCAGCTTTTCACCTGCAACTACTTCAATACTTTTAAGCTTTATTGCTTGAGTATTACCACTCTTAACTCCTCTGTTAAAATATCGTTCCGTTCTTTTTGATTGATAAAACGGGTGTGCAATGATTGCTCCCTTAAGGGCTTTAATTAAATTCTGTTTATATGTATCCGCCCTTGCCTGCAAAATGCCATCAGGTTTATGTATAAAGTCAATTGCGCCTAATTCCAGTGCCTCTATTGTAATGCGGGCACCTTCCTTTGTCATTGTGCTGTTCATGATGATTTTGGCACTAATCCTACGTTTGTTTAATTCTTTTAGCAGCTCAATGCCTGACATTTTAGGCATATTAACATCTAAAATAACACAACTGTAAGATTTCTTCATTAGAAGTTCTAATGCTTCCAAGCCGTTTGCAGCAGTATCTTCTACTTCAAACTCTTCATCTTCTAATATTATATCACAAACAACCCTTCTCATGAGTGCAGAGTCATCAACAACTAACACTTTTTTCTTCACAATTAATTTCCTCTCGCTCTTTGTCTGCTTTTTCTTTCTTCTTCAAATATAAAACGGATAATTTCTTCACGTTCTAAATTATCTATATTAACAAATTGAATCCTATGTTCATACTGGTCCTTCCGATTCTCGATTTCCGATGAAGACAGCACTTTTCCTAATAATTCATACGTCTTTTCTTTACCCTGGACAAGTAAATGATATGTCATACAAATAAGTGTATCATTGTCATATTGAGAATCAGAAATAAACCGCACTCCACCCCCACTAATATCGACAATGGTACTTTCCGTAAGTGACATGTCTTGATTAGGCAGTAAAATAGGTGGAATTCCTTTTTCCTCAAATGCTTTAATCTCTTCCTTTACTAACGCTCTGCTCTTCATATTTAAGATACAGTTAAATCGATAATATTCCCTTCTTTGATGCCGGCGGAGACTTGTGGATAACTCCAGCAGCAAAATAAATACTTCATTATTCTTATAACGCTCAATAATTTTAGCATAGCATTGATATATTCCTGCTTTTGTATAAAAACATAAATCAATTTCAACATCAACCGGAAGCAATACTAACTTTGTTTGCTCCATAGGCATTAAAAGCTCAAGCCGTTCATCAGAAAGCACATCATAAACACTGGTCGAATATATTTTCTGTTCCTGATTTTTACTTTTTGTACTTTTTTCAACTTCTTGTATTTCCACCCGGTCTCCAGGTGTCACGTATTTTGACAGCATACGTTATTCCTCCTAAGATTATTTTTTACCTGAAATAATATGAGAAAAAAATGCTGCCATGCCTCTTTTGGGAAGCTTTGAAATACCAGGCCCATACATTAATGTCTCTACAATTTCAATATATGCTCTCGTTGACTTTGCACTTGGATTTTGTAAGGAAACCGGCATCTGCTGCATAACCGCTTTCGATAATTGTTCATCCTGAGGTACAGAGCCAAGATAAGTAATCGATAGGTTTAAATATTTAGATACAACTGCATTTAATTTATTAAATAATCCCTCTCCTTCTTCCCGATTACTCACACGATTTGCAATCATTTTTATTTGAGAATCATTTACATTAAAACGCTCATGACGATATAATGCCTTTAATAATGAATACGAATCTGTAATCGATGTTGGCTCAGGCGTTGTAACAATTAATATTTCTCCGCTGGCTACTAAAAATTCTAAAACAGCATCAGATATACCAGCTCCGGTGTCAACGATAATAACATCTGCAAGCGCATCAAGCTCAGCCAGATTCTGAATAATATAAACCAAATAATCCCTGCTTAAATTGGCCATACCGGCAATGCCGCTGCCACCTGAAATAAA
The DNA here is from genome assembly GCA_964410675.1 of uncultured Roseburia sp. Lineage (GTDB taxonomy): Bacteria > Bacillota > Clostridia > Lachnospirales > Lachnospiraceae > RGIG3040. The sequence continues at coordinate 26,370 of CAYPIB010000017.1, read as the reverse complement.
TCCAATGTCACCGGGGCCCCATGTAATGACTTCTTTAATATTCATACCTCGATAGATTAAATCTGATAGATTATATTTTGGTACTGCTCCAAACATAATTTCTATATTTGCAAGGCCAAAATCAGCATCCAGAATAATTACCCGCTGTCCCATTTTTTTAAATTGTATTGCCAGATTAATGGCAGTATTTGACTTGCCAACACCACCTTTACCACTGGTAACTGTAATCACCCTTGCCAGAGGTCTTGCTGTTGTCTGACTGGCTTTTATAATATTCCGCAGTTTTTCTGCCTGATCCATTGTGTCTCCTCCCGTTGTACCTAACTATACCCTTTTAACGGCAACCATTTTACTAAAAGTTAAGTACTAATTTCCTCCAAGCAATTGCTTCACTAATTTTTGTGGATGGAAATCTGCTATATCATCTGGCACATTTTGCCCACATGTTATATAAGATAATTCTGCACCTGTATACAATTTTAAATTCAGGATATTTCCAAGTGCAGTTGTTTCGTCCAGTTTTGTAAAAATAATTTTATAACTTCCTATATCACTATATGCATCCGCAATTCTATATAGGTCCCTGCATTTTGTTGTAGCACTTACGACAAGGTAAATCTCTTTTTCTACAGACTCTGGAACCCCAGACACAAACTGCTTCATATCAGATTTTTGCGCTCCATTCTTATGAGAATGTCCCGCAGTATCTACCATAATATAATCATATTTTATAAATTCTTCTATATTACTTTTCATTTCATCTTTTGTATAGATAACCCGGAAAGGAACCTCCAGTATATTGGCATACGTTCGAAGCTGTTCTACCGCAGCGATTCGATATGTATCTCCTGTTAATAATGCCACTTTCTTTTTCTGCTCCACACAAAACTTTGATGCAAGCTTTGCAATTGTAGTTGTTTTACCGACACCGGTTGGACCAATAAAGAAAATAATCTTAGGTTTGCTTTTAGGTAGAGTAATCCCGCTGGGATTACCAAATTTTAAAATCATTTTTTGATAAATACTAGACAAAATAAAGTCTATATTTTGATTGATAGGAATATTTTTATCCAAATCTTCTACTATTTGATTCGCATATTTTTCATCTACTTCATTTTCCAGCATTGTATTATATAATAATTTTATAAATTGCACATTCTGATTTTCTTCTTCAACGGTCTCTGTCTTTTCTTCCTTTTTCTCTTCAAAAGCCGGCTTCATAAGTTGTTTTTCCAGTAAAGTCTGCAAACTGTCCAGTTTGTCTTCTATTGCCTTATCCTGTTCTTTTAGCGGCGTATCAAAAATAATGTCTTTATTGTTAGACGCTCTTTCCAGGCCTGTCAGTTCTTTTTGAAAAGATTCTTCTTTCTTTTCCTTTACAGCTGCAGGCACTCGTTCTCTTTCTTCCTCCAATGCTACTGTAACCTCTACTTTTTGAGGCTTAAATACTGCAAACAGCCCTTTTCGATTAACATTTTTAACATTCATGACTACCAAATCAGCCCCTAAGTCCTTTTTAGCGGCTTCCACTGCATCTTTTTCTGTTTTTGCGGTAAATTTTTTAATTATCATTTTACGCTGTCACCATTCCCACTGACTGTAATTCTACATTAGACTCAATTTCATTATATGAAACAACAATCAGGTCCTTAAAATAATCTTCCGTTAATTTTCTAAAATACATACGCACAATCGGCGAAGTAATAATGATAGAAGGCTTTCCAAGACTTTCCAGTTTATTTGTCTCAGATTCAATTGAATTAACAATTGCCTTTGTTCTCTCCGGCTCTAAATTAATAAAAGCTCCCTGTTCCGTCTGCTTTACGCCTGCCATAATTTCCTGCTCTATTTTAGGGTCTAATGTGACAACACTAGTCGTTTCATTTGCTGGAAAAAACTTGGATGAAATCGCTCTTTTTAGCCCTTGTCTCACATACTCCGTCAAAATATCCGTATCTCTTGTAGATGGTGCATAGTCTGCTAAAATTTCAAAAATAGAAAGCAGATCCCGAATCGAAATACCTTCTGTTAATAAATTCTGCAATACTTTCTGAATTTCGCCTAATCCTAAAAGCTTTGGGGTTAACTCTTCTACAAGCGAAGGATTGCTTTCCTTTAAATTTTCTACAAGATGCGCAACATCCTGCCTTGTAAGTAAATCTGCAACATATTGTCTTATAATCTCGGTTAAATGTGTTGCAATAATAGATGGCGGGTCTACAACGGTATACCCCATGCTTTCTGCCCGTTCTCTCTGCCCTTCCGTAATCCAGATGGCCGGAAGATGGAAGGAAGGTTCAAACGTTGGAATACCGGTAATTTCTTCCTCTACATAGCCTGGATTCATTGCCATGTAATGATCAAACAAAATTTCTCCTTCACTTACCTGAATTCCTTTTATCTTGATAATATATTGATTTGGATTCAGCTGAATATTATCCCGCAGACGGATAATCGGCATCACTGTACCAAGCTCCAGCGCAATCTGCCTTCTGATCATGACAACACGATCTAGTAAATCTCCGCCTTGATTTACATCAGCAAGAGGGATAATACCATAACCAAATTCCAATTCAATCGGATCTACCTGTAACAGTGAGGTGACATTTTCAGGCTGCCTTATTTCATCTGCCGCCACCTCATCGCTGTCTATCTCACTTTCTATCTCAGCGGTTTCAATTGTACCTGCTATCATTCTTCCTGCAACAATAAATGCAAGCCCTAATGTAACAAAAATAATATTGTTTAGCGGTGTTACAATACCAAGTGCTACAATCGTGGCACCTGTTAAATATAACACTTTGGGAATTCCAAAAAGCTGTTTAATTAATACTGAGCCAAAATCAGCATCCTTACTTCCTTTCGTAACTAAAACACCGGTCGACAACGAAATAAGAAGGGAAGGAATCTGGCTGACAAGACCATCACCAATTGTCAAAATTACATACTTATCAAGAGCTGCCGAAACATCCATTCCACCACGAAATACACCCATGGCTAAACCGCCGACAATATTGATTACGGTAAGGATTAAGCCAGCCATAGCATCTCCCTTAACGTATTTTACCGCACCATCCATACTTCCGAAAAAGCTTGATTCTTCTTGTATTTTCTGCCTTCTTTTAATCGCTTCTTCATCCGTAATTGCCCCGGTATTTAAATCGGCATCAATCGCCATCTGCTTTCCCGGCATCGCATCCAATGTAAATCTCGCGGTTACTTCTGCAACACGCTCAGAACCTTTATTGATAACCATAAACTGAACGATAATTAAAATAATAAATACAATGACACCTACGATAATGTCACCGCCGCCAACATATTGGCCGAATACAGTAACGACATTACCCGGATCGCCGGTCGTTAATATGAGTCTGGTAGAAGAAATATTAAGTGCAATTCTAAAGAGTGTTGTAAACAACAAAATAGTTGGATAAAAAGACATATCCAATATTTCTTTTGAAAACATACTGTCAAATAAAATAATAAAGGCAATTGCAATATTGAGTGCTAAAAGAATATCTAATAAAAGAGGAGGAATTTGAACAATCAACATAACGAAAGCACCTAATACATATAATGCAACTGTCAAATCTGCCTTTTTCATTAGTTGGTTCCTCCTTTCTTTTCTCCTAAGTATGATACTTGATTTCTATTATACACGAATATTAAATTCAGCACCATAATATTAAACTTTACATTTATTTCTAATTTCTGCCATTAAATTTTACCTTGCATATGGTATACCATAGCTAAAACTTCCGCTACTGCCTGATATAATTCCGGCGGTACCTGCTCTCCGATTTCTACATTATGATACAGCATTCGGGCAAGCGGTTTGTTTTCTACAATTTCTACATGATTTTCCTTAGCCGCTTCTTTTATTTTACGTGCTAAATAGTCCTGTCCTTTTGCTAAAACAACCGGGGCTTCCGATTTATTACTATCATATTTAACTGCTACCGCATAATGCGTCGGATTTGTTATAACCACATCCGCCTGAGGAATATCCTGCATCATTCTTCGTCTGGATGCTTCCTGCATTCTCTGCTTAATCTTACCTTTAATTTGTGGGTCACCCTCAGATTGTTTATACTCATCTTTTATTTCTTGCTTTGTCATCATATTGTCTTTTTTAAATTTACGCTTCTGATATACAAAATCAATGGCTGCTATGACTAAATATACATAAGCACACTTTAGTCCGATATCAATTGCCATAGTGCCTGTCAAAAAAACACCTTGCCACAGCGGCATATTAAACAAAAGATTAATTACATTATACTGATCCTTAACTTCCTTATAGACAACATATCCGATTAAACCAACCTTTAGAATTGCCTTTAAAAGTTCTACCAGCGAATTAACCGAAAAAATCCTTTTAAATCCTGAAATTGGATTCATTTTACTAGCCTTTGGTTTCATCGGCTTCGTTGTAATCATCCATGGTACCTGTACATATTCTCCGATAAATACAACAATAAAACCAATGGCTAAAAAAGGAAGCAGCAATAGTAATATATTAAGCATTGCATTTTTTAGAATAACGCTGATATCTCCATCTGGAATTGTGTTCCCATGCCAAAAAACTGTAAGTTCAGGAATTCTTGCATAAATACTATGAAATAATTCCAAAAACCCTGTTCCCATCCATCCGACAAAAAATTTTAAAGCTAGAAAAATGGCAATCAGGCTTAATGCATTTGTAATCTCACGGCTCTTTGCAACTTGTCCTTCTTTTCTGGCATCGTTTAATTTTTTAGTAGTCGGGTCTTCGGTTTTTTCACCACCGGGACCATCCTTTCCAAAAAATTGAAGTCTTAATTCTATCATTACATCATTGCCTCCACAAAGGATACTGTCATTGTCTTAATCTCAGTGAAAATAAAATCTGAAATATAAGGAAGCATTCCAACTGTTAAAAACAAAATGCTAATTCCTACTAATACTTTTATTTGCATACCAACTGCAAACATATTCATTTGAGGCGCAACTTTAGCTAAAATTCCAAGAACTACACTTAAAATAATGGACACACAAAATATCGGCAGACAAATACGAAAGCCAACACTTAAGTAATCACCCATAAAACGAATAAAAACTGTTAAAAGCTTATCCGAAACGAACTTTGCACCACCAATTGGCAAAATTGAAAAGGTCTCAGCCAATGCCTGTATCAAATATTGATACATACCGCTGATTAAAAGCAGTAACGTTACCATATACTGATAATAAATACCTGAAATACTCGCTTGTTCTTTTGTTGTCGGATCAAACTGGCTCGCCATTGCAAGTCCTATTTCCATATCCACTACACGACCTGCAAATAAAACAATAGAATTACAGATGCTTGCTCCAAATCCAATCAATACACCTGTAATTCCTTCCTTCAATACTAAGAGCGCATATTCTAATACCGTATTATAACTAATCGGTTCATGAGGAGTCAGTACTCCATATAATAAATAAGCAATAAAGAATGAAAGTGCAGCTCTCACTCTTTTTGGAGTCTGTCCCATATTAAAAAAAGGAACAACAAATACAAAACAGCTTATTCTTACAAAAATGAGTAAAAAATATTCTAATTCAGCAATGGCTAACGTATACTCAATCATGCCGTCACCTAAATATACCTTGAGAAATCAGACCAGAGTTCAACCATAAATCCCGACATATTATTTAACATCCAATGCCCCAAAAGCATCAGTGTTAAAAAAACACCTAGTATTTTAGGAACAAACGTTAATGTCTGTTCCTGAATTGAGGTTGCGGTCTGAAAAATACTAACCATTAATCCAATCACTAAAGATACGAGTAAAACCGGAGCTGCAGTTTTTATAATTATCCATAATGCATCATTTGCTATTTCTACAACATCATTTATCGTCATTATTACACCTCAGCTAATAAAATGTCTTAACCAGATTTACAATTATTAAGTTCCACCCATCTGCCAATACAAAAAGCAGTATTTTAAAAGGCATGGAAATCGTAGTCGGCGGCAACATCATCATACCCATACTCATAAGAGCAGAAGCTACTACCATATCAATTACTATAAAAGGAATATAAATTACAAACCCAATAATAAATGCTTGTCTAAGTTCACTTACCATAAAGCTCGGGATTAATACATGATTCTTAATATCATCTAAATTCCCAGTCCACTCTTCGCCTGCAATATCAGTGAACATTTTCGCATCCTTTTGCTGTGTCTGCGCAAACATAAATTGTCTTAACGGCTCCATCCCTTTCTCAATTGCTTCTTCCTGCGAAATTTCTTCTGCCTCAAAAGGTTTGATCGCATTTTCATTAATATCCGTAATAATTGGATTCATAATGAAGAAAGTCAAAAATAATGCCAACGCAATTAAAACTTGATTTGGCGGGGCTGTTTGCGTATTTAATGCAGACCTTGTAAAATGAAGAACAATGATAATTCTTGTAAATGAAGTTAAACAAATAAGGAGAATGGGAGCTAATGCAATGCCGGTTAAAATCAACATAATCCGCAGAGTTCCTGCCAAATTGCCATTCCCATCATTATAAGATATAACTAAATCGTTTCCTTCATTTAATTCTTTTGCAGTGTCGGGTGTCTCTGATGTCTGCTCATTTGCATTTACACCTGATGCCTTCACTTGCATCGGACATATTGAGCAAGTGAAGATTAAAATGATAAATAAGCATAAAAATGCCTTATGATTCTTCATCCTTACCTGCCTTCCCCTTTGCCTTATCCAGAAAATCTTTAAATGAAGCTTTTGAAAATAAAGCATCCGGTAACTTTTCATCTTCTTCTTTTAAATCTAATTCCCCTTCTTCCAGTTCCGCAAGTACAGTGACTGTGTCTTTACACACAGCTATTGCCACGTATCTTTTGCCAATACGTGTAATCTGTATATATTGATTCGGTCCCATCCGGAAGGCCTCTATCACTTCTATATTACCTGAAGAAATTTTATTTTTTTGCAGCTTTGCTATGTATTTAGCTGTAAAACTTGATAGCAGGCAGACTAAAACAAAAATAATGAGTAAGGTAATAAGCTGTACAACAGAGTCCAGTTTTGTTAAAACTGTCAACACCATCTTATCCAACTACTTTCTTTACTGCCTCTAACACTCGCTCCGCTTGGAATGGTTTCACAATAAAATCTCTTGCTCCTGCTTGGATAGATTCAATTACCATCGCCTGTTGACCCATAGCCGAACACATGATTACCATAGCACCTGGGTCTGCCGCTTTAATGCCCTTAAGCGCTTGAATCCCATCCATCTCAGGCATAGTTATATCCATAAGTACTAAATCAGGTTTTACTTCATTGTACTTGTCGATTGCTTTTAAACCATTCTCAGCTTCGCCTGCTACATTGTAACCATTTTTTGTAAGAATGTCCTTAATCATCATTCGCATAAATGCTGCATCATCAACAATTAAAATATTCTTTGCCATTTTTTCTCCTCAATCTTCCTATAATTTTATTTGTTATTTTATTTAACAATTTCTGTTACCCTGATACCAAAGTTCTCTTCAATCACAACAACTTCACCTTTTGCTACAAATTTTCCGTTTACTAGTACGTCAATTGGTTCACCGGCAATCTTATCTAGTTCTATAATTGTTCCCGGGGTAAAATCTAATATCTCTGATATAGATTTCCTTGTCCTGCCAAGCTCTACGGTTACTTCTAACGGCACATCCATAATCAGACCGATATTTTCTTGGCTGAGCACTCCGTTTGCGCCATTGGAAAACTGTTGAAACTGTGCTGGTTGGATATTCATTTGCGGCTGCATTTCCATGTTCATTTGGCTCATTCCCATCTGTGGCTGCATCCCCATGTTCATCTGGTTCATTCCCATCTGTGGCTGCATCCCCATGTTCATCTGGTTCATTCCCATCTGCGGCTGCATCCCCATGTTCATCTGGTTCATTCCCATCTGTGGCTGCATTTCCATATTCATCTGGTTCATTCCCATCTGTGGCTGCATTTCCATATTCATTGGAGGTACTCCCGTCTGCGGCTGTTCTGCTTGCGGAGGAACGAATGGAGTTAACTGCGGTCCCGCCACATCCGTCATTGCTGCCTGCGGCATCTCCTCTTTGTTATCTGAACCCTTTACGCCCTGCGTACTAATAAAAGTATCATAGAGACTTTTTGCAAAATCTGTCGGATACAGCTGTAATATTGTACTGTCAACTAAGTCTCCGATTTTCATGCTGAATGAAATCTTAACAAACTCTCCTTGTAAAAAAGGTGCAATTTCACCTGCCTGCTTAAAATCCGATATATTAATTACACTGGCTTCCGGCGGGCTAATATCAATAATCCTTCCCAGCATAGAGGAAAGAGAGGTTGCAGATGAGCCCATCATTTGGTTCATAGCCTCTGATATTGCACTTACATGCAGCTCACCAAGTTCATCGTCAATATTTGTTCCGTCACCACCCATCATAAGATCTGTGATAATTTTAACATCCTGATCTTTTAAAATCAGTATATTAGCTCCTTCTAGTCCATTTGTATATTTAATTTGAATAAAAACACAGGGACGTGCATAGCCCCCTATTAAATTTTCCCAATCCGACATCATAACAACCGGTGTCGTAATGCTGACTTTTTTATTTACAAGGGAATAAAGCGTTGTAGCTGATGTTCCCATACTGATGTTGGCGATTTCACCGATGGCATCTTTTTCTTCTGGTGTTAAAACTTCTATAGCCGCTGAAACTTCCGGAGTACCGCTGCCACTGTCCGCGTCATCCAGCGTCATACCACTCAAGAGCGCATTTATCTCGTCTTGGGATAACATACCTTCCATCTGCCTATTCCTCCTCTCTTATTACTGATGTAATCCTTACCGCATAATTTTCCTTACTGGCACCGGGCAAGGCCTTAAATTTCTTAAGATTTCCTACATATATTTCTAATTCACTGTCTACTTTTGAGTCAAGCCGGATGATATCACCAACCTGTATTCCTGCAAAATCCATAACGGAAATACTGCTTCTTCCAAGAACCGCCTTAACCGGCATATCTATTTTACGGATTAACGTTTCAATATGTTCTTCATAACTGGCATCCTCCATCTCCTGCATAGTGGAATACCAATACTTTGTATTTAATTTATCCATTACATTTTCTAATGTAAAATATGGGAGGCAAATATTCATAAAACCTTCTACATCCCCCACTTTAATCTGCAGCATCACAATAGCAATCATATCACTTGGAGCTACTACTTGTGCAAACTGGGGATTCGTTTCTATCCGCTCCATAAACGGCTCAACCTCAACTACGTTTTTCCACGGTTCTCTTAAAAACCGCATGCAGTTGACCATAATTTTATCAAGAATTGTTAATTCTATTTCTGAAAATTCTCTATTCTTTTCTAATGGTACGCCCGAACCACCTAACATACGATCTATCATAGCATATCCGAGATTGGCAGATAGTTCAATAATAATATTGCCAGGCAGTGGAGAAAAATTGACAATTCCTAGTATGACCGGATTACTTAACGCATTAGAAAACTCTGAAAATGTAACGGTCTCTGAACTCGCAACACTTACATGCACATTCTTTCGAAGATAAACTGGAAGGTTTGTTGACAATAAGCGTCCATAATGCTCAAAAATTATCTCAAGGGTACGTAAATGCTCTTTAGAAAATTTAGCCGGACGTTTAAAATCATAATTCTTAACCTGCTTATCATCACTTTCTTTGATTTCTTCTACATCCAGCTCACCAGTACTAAGCGCCTGTAACAAGCTGTCTATCTCATTTTGAGATAAAACCTCTCCCACCGAGCTCACCTCCCACAAATAATATTTTAATGATATTAACTATAAGCTACTGGAATTATAGTCACTTTGTAAATAAACTGGGAATCAAAAAGATTCTGAACTCTGCTTAAGATTTCTGCTTGAATACCTGATAAATCTGCTTTCGCTTCTTCCAATGTAAGTTCACCGTAAACATCAGTAATTTCTCTCTTAATCAGACTTGAGTTACTCTCCATCTTTTCCTTCTCGCCATAAGTTTTATAACCTTTGTCCTTTACATTCATGGAAACACTCACTGATATAACTGCATAATGATCTTCACCGTCTTCACCTTTCTTTAAAAGAATCGTAAGCTGATCAGGAATTTCATAAACTTCTGTGTTAGCCATTGATACTGCAGGTGCAGATGTCTCTCCTTGTTGTTCCTGATCACTTTCTTTTATTTCCAAGTTAAGAATACTTGCAATGTTGTCGACAATAGCGGCTGTCTTTTTATTTGTACTTGTAACGCTAAACATCGTAATAGCAGACAATGCCATATTTACTACTACTAAACCTAAAATCAAGACAGTCAATAAATTCTTTTTCATCCTAATTCTCCTATTTGATTAATCTATTGTGCTGAGAGTATGATAAATTTTGATTTCCACCCGACGGTTTTTAGCTCTTCCCTCCGGTGTGGAATTATCAGCAGTCGGCACATATTCCCCCCTGCCGGCATGCTTAATCTTGGCAGGATCCAGGCTTGTTGTCTGCATAAAATAATCAAACACGGACAAGGCCCTAAAACTTGATAACTCATTATTATTTGTGAATCTCCTGTTATGTATCGGAACATTATCCGTATGTCCTTCTATTTCGATAATGCTTTCCCCATATCTGACCAAAATTTGACCAACCTTATCCAAAATAGGCTTAGCCTCTTCTTTTAACTTATCACTTCCCGAATCAAATAAAAGGGCTCCATTTAAAGTCAATGATACATACTGCGAGTTAAAATTGAGTGTTATTTCTCCCTGCATACTATCTTCTGCAATCGATTCCTCTATCTTTTCTGCAAGCTGCTCGGATGCTTCCATCTGTTGCTTTTCAAATTCTTCTAAAGCATCTTCACTCTCCTCATCCACTTCGGATGCTTTTCCCATATCATTCATATACTGATCCAGATCATTTAACTGGCTTACACCATTGCTGATCATGACACCATCACCAACTGCAGTTGCGCCGCCCGAAAAAATACTAAAGGCCTGCGTAAAAGAAGTTGCAACGGCCTGAAATTTTTCTTCCTGCACAGAGGACATTGAAAAAAGTAAGATGAAAAAGCACAACAGTAGGTTCATTAAATCACTAAATGTCGCCATCCATTCCGGTGCGCCTTGGGATACTTCCTCTTCTTTTCTTTTAGCCATTCACCTCACCTCCTGCTTCATCAGAAACATTTAATCGTTCTGATGGTGCTAGGAAGGATTTTAATTTTTCTTCGATTACACGAGGATTTTCTCCCGCCTGAATTGACAGAAGACCTTCTATCATAATTTCTTTTGTCATCATCTCGATTTCATTATTTGCAGTAAGCTTGGTTGCTACCGGAGTACAAATCCAGTTCGCTAAAAGCGATCCATAGAACGTTGTAATTAATGCTACGGCCATCTGCGGACCAATGGCATCCGGATCACTTAACTTCTTTAACATATTTACAAGACCGATTAAAGTACCGATCATACCCCAAGCCGGACCCATAGCCCCGAGGTCTTTCCAGAAATTAATCCTTCCTCTATGTCTTGAATCGATATTGACCAATTCGGTTTCCATAATTGCACGTACAAGTTCAGGATCAGTTCCGTCTACGATAAGTAAAATACCCTTTTTTAAAAAAGGATCTTCGATATCATTAGACGCTTCTTCCAAAGCAAGAAGTCCTTCTTTTCTTGCCACATTAGACAATTCAATAATTTTTTTGATAATTTCCGGTGTATTTGAAGCCGGAACTTTAAATATCAGGGTAAAACTTTTTAATCCGCCAAAAAAATCTGACGTTGAATAGGAAGCAAGTATACAACTTAAAGCACCTCCGAACGTAATAAACACCGAGGCCTTATCCCAGAAATTCTCAAGTGCTCCAAATCCGTTGCCAGTAGTAATACCATATACAACTAATACAGCACACAAAACTAATCCAATTAATGATGCAAAATCCAATTTTTATCCACCTACCTAGTCTCCAAAAATTTCTTTTCTATATGATTTTACTAAATTTTTCAGCTCTTGTCTACTTTCTTTTACAATAATTTTCTTCCCTGTTGTAAAAGAAACGACAGTATCCGGGGTTTCTTCGACTATTTCCAGTAAATCCGGATTAATTAATACTTTTTGCCCATTTAACTTTGTTACCTCAATCATTTTATCTCCTTTTTCCAGCAAATTACTATTTAACCCATGAATAATAGATTATGTAGTAAAATATAGCAGCAAGGAATGACAAGAGGGCAGAAACCTTTCCTTTGTTTCTACCCCGTCATTCTAAATCAGCCTAAAAATTAACGTTTTAAGTTTACAAGCTCTTCGAGCAGCGTATCCGATACTGTTATTATTCTCGAATTCGCCTGAAAACCACGCTGTGTCGTTATCATTTCGGTGAATTCACCAGACAAGTCAACATTACTCATCTCCAGTTCTCCGGTAGTCATACCGCCGCCATTTGCACTAATATCAACACCAATTCCATCAAAATCACCCGAGTTTAGTGTCGCAGAATATAAGTTATTACCGGCTTTTTCAAGACCTGAAGCATTGGCAAATTCTGCAACAGCAATTTGACCGAGTAATCTTCTCTGTCCATTTGTATAGTACGCATAAATCATACCATCATTTTGTATTGCAATTTCATTTAGTTTACCGACTTTTCGTCCTGCATCGGCACTTTTATTATTAATATCACCGGCCGTTGCCCCGATATTACTTGTTCCACCGGCATTAACATTCGTAGATTTAGAAAAATCAATATTGATATTGGCAAATGGACCATTGGGAATGAGCACGGATGCATCAAAATTCAAGTCCAGTGTCAGGTTATTTGATAATCCATTGATTGAACTTATATCTCCCGATGAGATATTGTATTCAACTAATCCACCTCTTATCTGCTTACCGGAAATATTGAGTTCTTTCGTTGTGGCATCCATAATACTTGCTAAGGAACCGCCATTTTTAAGCATAGCATCAATAGTACCCGTCTGACTGCCGTTACTGGTGCCATAAAGCTTGGAAAACTCATCATAGGTAGAATAACCATATGCATTGGCAAGAATCTTTAATTTCTCTTCTGAAGTCATTGGATTCGGTACTGTTCCATCGTCATCATCAAAAATATTAGCAAATTCAACTACTTTACCATCATATGTAACGGAAGAATCGGTTAATGTATACCCATTCGCAGCCGTTAACGTTTTTGCACCTGCAATATTCGTAACAGTACCTAAGCTAAGTGGATACTTATCGATGACAGATTTTCCGGCCTCGTCAGTCAAATCATAGACCTCTACAGAATACTGTCCCTCAACTTCTGTTTCTTTCATTGTTAATTTTACAGTATAATAGTAACCAAGATTATCAAAAATTCCCAGGTTTAAAATTTTACCTGACTCTGACGCTGCATCTTTATCCCTTTTATCCATAATTCCGGATACATACGCTTTTTTCGTTGCCTCCGGTGGATATGTCATATTCTCAGCACCCATAACTGCCAGCGGACTGACCGTATCCTTTTTAATCGCTCCTGTTGTTGGATCCACCTGCCATCCCATAACGGTATAACCGTTAGAGCTTGTAGCAAGATTACCAACCGCATCGACATAAAAGGAACCGTCTCTCGTAAAGTAATTAGTAGAACCATCACTTACAACAAAAAACGCATCGCCGGCAATTTTAATGTCAAATGGATTTCCGGTTGACTGTGTCGAACCTTCCTGGTCGATTTTAGTTGTAATTGCTGCACTCTTTACACCAAGACCAATCTGTTTTGCATTAATACCGGCTCTTCCGGTCTCTGCATTAGGTCCTGAAGCACTTTGTGTTGTCTGATACATAAGTTCCGAAAAAGTCATGGACTGTGCCTTATAGGCAACGGTATTAACATTCGCAATATTATTACCAATAACGTCCATTCTCACCTGATGTGTTTTAAGTCCTGACACACCAGAATATAATGATCTCATCATAATTAAATGACCTCCTTAATAATATTTTGCCGCCTGCTCTCTCTGTCAGTCAAGAGCATGTCGCCTCCAAAAGGTCCGGCTACATAATAACGGCTCCATCAATATTTGTAAATATGTTCTCATTTGTTTCTTTTTGATCCATTGCAGTAATGACTGTATTATTTTTAGTATTGACTATAAATGCCAGCTGGTCTACCAGTACTAAAGATTCCGCAATACCTTTTTGTTCGGCTTTATTTGCACCTTCGCCCAGTCTTTGCAGCTGATTTTGTGTAAGCTCAATTTTTCTATCTGTCAATCGGTTTACTGCATGTTTAGAAAATTTCAACTCACTGTCTATATCACTTGTTTTCTTATTTAATATTTCACTAAAAGCAAGTGATTTATTTTCCTGTGCCTGCTCTGCCTTTCCAATTTGACTCTGGTACTGGGCATTCGCTTGTTGGATTGAAAGAAACGGACTATTTTGAATTTTCATATCATCCCTCCTCCTTGAGTCTTAAAAAGCGTTAAGCCTCCGTGCCTCCGCCATCTGAGTTATCCTCGCCTGTTGTGTCATCTCCATCACCATCTTCACCGCTGCTTGCTTCCTCTTGCTTTATTATTTCTTGAAGCTTGGCAATGTACTCTTCAATAAGCTTCCTGTTATCATCGCTGATAAATGACAGCTGATAATCATTCATATCTTCATATACTTTTTGAATGGATTCAATCGCCTCTTTATTGCTGGATGTCACATTAACTACTGTCGGCAGGCTGTTTAATGCTGTCAGAAGTGCCACTGCCATATCTCTTGCCTCAATAAACTCATCGTCTGCAACTGTCACGACGTCATCTAAGGAATATTCAGCCCCGTTAATACCTAAAAGCGCTTTATTATTTTCATAAATAACATAATCCACTTTACCGCAAACCTGTGATACCGTTCCCGTCGCACTGGTAGTCTCTACAATAACTGTCTTTCCTACTAGATTAGAAGCTCTTTGCAGTTCACTTGTTGAACTTAAGTTCTGCATCTGCTCTAATTCTGAAAATGTTGCAAACTGTGAAATATATTCGGTGTTAGATGTCGGCTCCAATGGATCTTGATACTTCATCTGCGCAACTAACAATTGTAAAAACGCATCTTTATCCAAGGAACTGCCTGATTTTTTACTTTTCGTGTCCGTTTTATTTGTTTCTTGTAAAACTCCGTCTATTATTTCTGCTGTTACCATCTTATCTCCTTTCCTATGCTTAACTAAGCCATATAATCAACTGTGTTACCATTTTTAGTCATCATGTCCTTTTGAAGCTTAACATCCTCCGACTCAATGAGTTCATCCTCTGTCTCAGTCAGTTCATTTAAATTAATTTTTCTTCGAACTTTTTTTATTGCTTTTTCATTTTCTTCATGATTTTGATTTTGTAAGTCTCTTTCAAATTCATGGCTGGCAATTGTAACTTCTACTGCTTCGATTTTAACTCCTTGGTTTTCAAGGCGTTCCTTCAACTGTACGACTTGTGTTTCAATAGCCTGCTTCACCATCTCATTCTGAGCTGTAAAATGAGCTGTTACCACGCCTTCTTTTACACTTACATTTAAATGCAGATTTCCTAAGCTTTCCGGATGCAGCTGCATTTCCATCTCAGATAAAGAACCTTTGTTAGAAATTTTAACATACTCGCCAATTTGTTCTAAAATACTCTGTGGGTCTATTGCCGGGGGCAAAACGGGTTCTTTCACTGCTTCGGCTAAAATTTTATTCGCAAACACTTCCGTATTTTGTCCAAATGAGTTTTGAAAATTATTGCTTTGCTCATGTTTCGTTTCACGGCTTACGACCTGCTCAACTTCAACCTTTAACGTAGTTTTTTGTGTTTCTGATTCAGTTTCTGCTGGACTTTCCATTGATTTCTTATTTTGGCCTTGCTCGTCTTTTGGTTTTTCTGCCGAAACTAAAACTTCCTTGGCATCATTTAACGCAGTATTTTCCACTGCTTCTGCCATATTCGTCTGCTCCGGTTCTGTTTGCTTTTGTCCCTTTAGAACTTCTATAAAAATTTCTTCTATCTGTTCCGGTTCTAATTGGAATTGTGTTTCGAATTGTTGTACTGCCTCATCAACCATTGAGGATAATGCGGAAATCTTCAAAAACAAGCTTTCGTCTGTTACAAGTGCAATACTATCAATGTTCTCCAATAAATTAGCAGCCAGCTTTGCCATATCAGATAAATTTGTTAAATCTTGAAGTGACAGTCCCAAAATTTCCATTGCACTGAGCAATTCTTCTTCTGTTACATCAAATTCATCAGCAAGTTCTTTTATAACGTCCTCTATTTTACCACTGATAACGTCTTCTTCCTGCTGTTCTGACAGCCCTGTCAGCTTACCCTTTTCTTCAACCTGGCCCTCTGCATGTGTTTCGACCTTCTCAAAACGCTTATTCGCCTTGTCATCGCCTTGTACCGCAGATGCTTTCTTTTGACTGTTTGTTTGTAATTGATTGGAAGTAAGTTCTTTACTTTGATTTACGACATTAGAAAAACTATCGGCAAAACCAGGAAATGAAGGCTTTTGACCTTTTCCCGCAAAGCTTTTGACCTGAACCGCTGACTTTTCCATTACAGGTACACTAGTCATTTGTTTCCCTCCTTTCTTTTTTAATTCACGGAATGATTATTCACTCCTAATTTATGTAATAGCCTAAAAAGGCATATCACCATATTATTATATCGGCAAAACTATTTCTTTTCATTAGTTTTCCGGATCCATTATCTTTGTCAGCTTCGCCGCAATCTTGGAATCCATGACCCCTAAAATTTTACCCCGGTTTGTCGCATCCATAGCACCTAAAATTTTAGCTGCTTGTTCAAGATTGCCTGTCATCTCTTCAAAGATTGCCGCCGCTTCCTTTGGCTTCATTTCGGAATAAGCCATGGCAAAGTCCTCTATTTCTTTGCTTACCTGTTCTTCCTTTACTACTTCTTTATATAAATATTCTGCCGTTGTTGGGTCCATTTCCTCAAAGAATTTACGATATTCTTCCGGCCCCGGACCTTTTTCCGAATATACAACCTCTTCATAAAAGGTAGTTTTAATACGCTGGAACTCTACCTGACTGCTTTCAAAGGTTTTCAGCCTTTCAACCTCTGCCTTTAATGCTGCCGTTTCTTCCGCATCCGACGTAGTACTGCTCTGAGCCTTCTCTAACTGCATTTCCAGTACTTTAATTTGCTCCACCGCATCTTTAAGGCTTGTGTATCCTTCGTATGAGCCGTCTTCTGATGTCGATGTCTCAACAGTTGACGGCAATATCTTATTGATAACAGGAACATCTTTCAGCACAGGAGCTAAAATATTGCTTCCGAATCCACCAACATCCATTTTGATGCAAATCGCAAGTATTGCGAGCCATACAACTACAATGATTGCAGTTACCAAAACAACTGAAATAGTACTTCCTTCTGATTCATCCTCCAGAGATGCTTCTTGGACCGCCAATTCTTTTGCTTTTTCTTTGGCTTCCTGCCTTTGCTTCTTCTGTTCCTCTTTCAGTCTTTTCTTTTCTTCTTTTAACTGCTTCTTATCCATTTGAGGCTCTTTGATTATATTCTCTTTTTCCTGCGCCATATTAATCACCTATTACCTATTATTTTTCTGTTTCTGTCCATACGTATAGCTTGTCAGCTGATCAATCTCTTTCCCTTCTGCGGTCTTTTCCTCTGAAAGAAATTCTTCAAAAGCATTTTCCCTAAGCTTCTCATGAGTCTTTCGCTCCTTCATGCTCTCAGTCAACTGCTCTCTTTTTTCCTCACGCATCTGCTTTGCTGATATTACCTGCTGCTTTTGCATTTCTATCGATTCCTCTGATTTTAAGATTCCCTGCTTATTTTGAATAATATTACGAATATGTAATGTATCCTCATGTAATAGTGCAACCGCTTCCATTTCCAGATGCTGTTTTCTTTGAAAGCATTCCTTTAAAAGCTCCTGTTCCTGCAGCACCTTAAGATTAGCAGTTGCAAACTCATTTTTAGCCTGCTCCTCCATTTTGGACTTTATATCCAGTATATTCTGCATCCGATAACGAAATATGCCCAACTCCATACCTCACTTTTATTCAAACAGCTTTATCAGCATATCAACTTCCTGTTCTAAATCAAATCTATCTTCGACCGGCTGCATTAAATATTCATTTACGATATTGATTTTTTCAATTGCATAATCAATATTTTCATTGCTGCCGGATTTATACGCACCGATATTAATTAAATCCTCTGCTTCGGTATAAGTAGCAAGTACACTTTTTAATTTACCGGCTGCTGTTTTATGTTCTTTGCCTGCAATCGTACTCATACATCTGGATATACTTTGTAATATATCAATTGCCGGATAATGATTCTTATGAGCAAGCTTACGATTCAGCATAATATGACCATCTAAAATACTTCTTGCCGTATCGGTAATCGGTTCATTAAAATCATCACCATCAACAAGAACGGTGTATAGCCCGGTTATTGATCCCGTCATATCTCTTCCTGCCCGTTCCAAAAGCTTTGGCATTTCAGAATAAACGCTTGGAGGATACCCCCTTGTTACCGGCGGTTCACCGCTTGCCAGTCCTATTTCCCTTTGTGCCATTGAAAAACGAGTCAGCGAATCCATCATAAGTAAGACATCCTTACCCTGGTCTCTAAAATATTCAGCAATGGCAGTTGCAGTTTTTGCGGCTTTATTTCTTTCCAATGCAGGTTTGTCTGAAGTCGCAACAACAACGACCGATCGCTCCATTCCCTCTTTTCCTAAATCTCTTTCAATAAATTCCCGTACTTCTCTTCCACGCTCGCCAATCAATGCAATTACATTAATATCAGCTTTGGTGTTCCTTGCGAACATACCCATTAACGTAGATTTACCAACACCCGAGCCGGCAAAAATACCAATTCTCTGTCCTTTACCAACTGTAATTAAACCATCGACTGCTTTTACACCAAGCGGCAGAATCGTATCAATCAAGTCTCTTTTTAAAGGATCCGGCGGATGAGCCTCTACAGGATAAGTTTCCACAGTCGTAATCTCTTCACCTTCTATCGGTCTTCCCAAACCATCCAAGGTTTTTCCAAGCAAGTCATTTCCGACCTTTACAGATAGAGGATACCCTTGATTCTCTACGATGCATCCACCGCCAATGCCGTCTGTTACTTCATATGGCATAAGAAGTGTACGGCCGTCCTTAAACCCTACCACTTCTGCAAGAATATAGTCTCCGCTTCTTCCTTCAAGATAAATTCTGCATAAATCTGCTAATTTAGCTTCCGGACCAGCCGATTCGATTGTAAGCCCGACTACATTTACTACTTTACCCATTGCCTTAAAGAGCGGCTTATTTAAAAGTATATCATATTTACTAAAATCAATTTGTAACGTCTCCAAACTTAATTCCTTTCATACGATAATAGTTTTAATTCCTTCGACAATTCTGACAGCTGCGTACCTAAACTACAATCATAAATCCCGCCATCCGTTTCAATCATACACTCACCCACGGCTAGTGTTATATCTTCTATCACCTCTACTGTAGCGTTCATTCCGCTTACAGAATGAATTAAAAGCTCCTTTTGCCCGCTTACCTCGGCATAATCCGCTTTGGAAACGTGGACAAGATAATCCTTTGCACCACCCAGATTATGCATTGCATTTTCCACAAGATTTACAATTAAATCTTTATGGTCAGATAGTGAAACCTTAAAAATATGCTCATAAATATCAGTTATTTTATCAATAAAGGTTGGCTCTAATTCTTCGATTAGTGACGCATACTCCTGTTCCAACAGACTTTTTTGCTTATCAAGTTCTTTTGATTTAATTTCATATTCTTTTTTAGCCTGGCTCGTACCTTCTCTGTATCCGGTCTGCCAGCCGTTCTGTCTGCCTTCTTCCTGCGCCGCTTCTCTAAAAGCGACGGCCTCTTCCCTCGCCTTGCTGAGAATTTGTTCGGCCTCTTCTTGTGCCTGTGAAAGAATCTCTTCTTTTCTTGCCAGCAGACTTTCCTCCTGATTCGTTTGTATTCCTTCTCGAAAAGCTTCCTCATCACTATCGTCGGCTAAAAGTCTTGCCACTTGTTCCGGACGCAGCTCTTCTGATACACTGGCAGTAATCTCAGAGGCTGGAGTCTCTGCTAATTTCTGTGCGAATTCTTCAAACTTCTTTTGAAAAAGTTCATTTGTATCAATCATTCTAGTATCCGTTTCCGTAAAAGTCACAAATCCTGATTTATATAACATTTGCTTAGACAACGATTTCGTCACCTCCGCCTCTGGAAATTACTATTTCTGCAGAGTCCTCTAACTTACGAATAACATTTACAATCTTCTGCTGTGCTTCCTCTACATCCTTCATACGAACAGGACCCATGAACTCCATGTCTTCCTTTATCATAGTTGCCAGACGTTTTGACAGATTGTTAAAGATAGTCGTCTGTACCTGTTCATTTGAGCCTTTTAATGCGATTGCAAGATCGTTGTTGTCAACATCACGAAGGACACGCTGAATCGCTCTGTCATCCAGCATAAGAATATCTTCAAATACAAACATTTTCTTCCTGATTTCATCTGCAAGCTCCGGCTCTTCAATTTCAAGAATTTCCATAATGTGTTTTTCTGTACTGCGGTCTACTGTGTTTAACATATCAACAACAGCATCGACACCGCCAATCACTGTATAATCCTGATTTACCAAAGATGATAATTTTGACTCCAACACATTTTCCACTTCCTTTATAACATCCGGACTCGTACGATCCATTAATGCCACACGCTTTGCAACATCTGCCTGCCGATCCGGCGTTAATGCCGAAATAATAAGAGCTGCCTGCGTTGGAGGCATATAAGATAAAATCAAAGCGATTGTCTGTGGATGTTCATCCTGGATAAAACTAAGAAGCTGAGTTGGATCAGCTTTACGAACAAATTCAAATGGTTTAACCTGTAACGATGCCGTAAGCTTTCCGATTACCTGAATTGCTTTCTCAGCTCCAAGTGCTTTTTCCAAAAGCTCTTTGGCATAGCCAATACCGCCCTCCGCAATATATTGCTGAGCCAGGCAAATCTCATAAAAATCACTAATAACATTTTCTTTTAATTGTGGTGTAACACTTCTCGTATTTGCAATCTCAAGAGTAAGTTCCTCGATTTCATCTTCCTTAAGGTGTTTAAAAATCATCGAGGATTTTTCCGGTCCAAGAGCAATCAGCAGCACTGCCGCCTTCTGTATTCCGCTAATATCATCACTATTTCTGGCCATGCCTGATTACCCCCAATCTTCCTGTAACCAGTTACGCAAAAGATTGGCTACTGCTTCCGGATTTTCATCCACAAATTTTTCTATTAATCTTCTTGTTTCTGATTTTTCTTCTAATTCAATATCTTCAAGTTCAAGAGAAGGAGAGGACTGCAATAGAGCCTCCACCGATAACTCCTCCTCCGGTGTTTCCGCTCTGCTTCCACGCATACTTCTAAGAACAACAAATGCCAAAAGACCGAGAATGACAATAATCAGAATAATCTGAATGACATCCCATGCAGTCACGGATAATCCTTCCGCATCGATAAATTTAGGCTTTTCCTGAGCAATAATTTTTATATTAGCCTCCGGTATTCCTGTAGCTTTTGCTACCAAAGTATAAATATCATCACTCACCTCGATAGAAATCGGTTCCGCGTTGCTTAATTTAAATTCATCCCATGAGGAACCATCTAAAAGCCCTTGACTCTTAACATCTTTTTCATTATAAATACGAAATTTAGTCGCCGCTACAGCTACAGATGAATTCGCATAGGTAATAGTCCCCGGTGGAATTGTCTTACTTTCGACTTGTTCATTTTGAAGAAACTTGCTCTCTCTCTCTGAAGTTGTTGATGAGGAATTGGCATAGTCAGGAAGGACGTATGTGGTGCCGTCCTGATCGTTGCTTCCTGTGCCCGGTTCACCGCCTGTGCCTCCTGATGTTTCC
>CAYPIB010000017.1:0-4362 GCA_964410675.1 uncultured Roseburia sp. | reverse complement strand
AAATATTTATCCCATACTTTCTTAACATCTTCCTCAAAAACCCTTTCTTCATTCAGCAGGCCCTGTGTCCCCTCAGGTGCCGTATACTCACGGTTTGTTGATTCCTTGGTTGAAAAATCCATATCTAAATTACTAGTAACCTCAACATTATCAAACAGAGTCGTACCAATCAAAACAGAGCAGACCTCTTTTTTTACTAAAGACTCTGCTTTTGTTTTGATTTCCATCTGATTACTTGCTTTACCGGTGCCGGATGTATTTTCCTGTCCGTCAAATAATAAATTCCCGACAGTATCAATAATCGTAACATTATCTGTTGAGGTATTTCCCATTGATGTAGCCACATATCTTGCTAAGTTAGTCGCAACATCCTCGGTAATCTCCATACCGCCTTGAATTTCTAATGTGACAGAAGCAAATGATTCCTTCTCCTGTGCCAGTAAAGTTCCATCCTGAGGTGGAATAGTCAGATCAACATAAGCCTTTTTTACTGCCTCATTCTTTTGTAATGTCGCAACCATATCTTGTTCGAGATAAACCTTCATCAACTTCTCTTTATCAGACTCTGTCGTTGAAAACCCACCTTCCACTACTTTTTTGATTGCATCATATGTGTCGGTCGGGATATTGTTAGCTCCTAATAAAAGTCTGGCTTCACCCTCTTGTTTTGACTCAATATCGATATTCAAACCATCCGTGCTCGTTCTATATTTTAAACCTTCAGCCCCTAAAATTTCTGTAATTTCGGCTGCTTCCTTTTGACTTTCACAAGTTACAAGTCTTGTATACTGTGGCTTAGTCAGTTGATATGTTAAAATTGAAAATGCCAAAACAACACCTGCAATAATGCAGATGATAATCGTTTTTTGTTTTGAACTGAATTTATTCCACCAATCTAACAACTTTTTTGGAATTGCTTTTAATTGCTCTACCATTTACCTAACCGCTCCTATCAAATCTGAATTTGCATAATCTCTTTATATGCCTCTAAAAGCTTATCCCTTACCGCAATGGTATAACTGAGTGCGGTTGAAGACTTCTGTAGAGCAATTGTTAAATCATGTGTATTTTCAGACTCGCCCAGAGCAACTTTGATTTTTTCATCCTTAGCTGCAGACATATAATTATTCGTCTCATTAATACCATTTACCGCACTTTTTAAAAATGCTTCAAATACATTATCATTTGTACCTGTTTTTTTCTCACTTCCAAGCAGACCTGCTTCTAACGGCTGGCTGACTGCAGCAGCTCCTATATTACTTAACATTGAAATATCCATATCTATCCCCTTGCTAAATTTCCTTTGTTTTTATTTTTGAAATACTAATTAGACATTTCCAAGCCTTTTACAGCCATGCTCTTACTTGTATTAAATGCAGTTGCATTTGCTTCATAAGACCGGCTGGCATCAATTAGATTTGTCATCTCCGTTACAATATTCACATTAGGATAAAGCACATAACCATTTTCATCCGAATCCGGGTGGGATGGATCATATGCCTTTACTAAATCAGTACTATAATCATCATATGTACCTATTACTTTTACGCCATTTCCGCTATAGCCGCCATTATTACTATAATGGTCTGAGGCTTTATTTAAAACCTTTGAAAATGGAGTTTGCAAATTTTTTTCAGCAAAGATAACCGTTTTACGACGATATGGTGTGCCATCTGAAGTTCTCGTCGTATTTGCATTTGCTACATTCTCTGAAATTACATCCATTCGATATCTCTGTGCGGTCAGTCCTGACGCATTGATATCAAAAGAACCAAATAAACTCATAGTATCCCTCCTACTTCATAACAGCTTTCAAACTTGAAAACTCAGAATTAATGCTTTCCATTAACGCATTATATTTTAGCTGATTACTTGCAAGTGCTACGTTTTCTGTATCAATATCGACATTATTGCCATCAATACGGTAAGAATAATTTCCGTAATCTGTATATGTACGTGGTGTCAAGTTTGAAGTTTGCGCATTTTTTACTTTTTCCTCTGTAGTTTGAAACATGGAATGCCGCATCGCCCTTTGAAGAACTCCTTCAAAATCAACATCCTGTCTTTTATAATTTGGAGTATCAACATTTGAAATATTATTGGCAATCGCCTCATTTCTAAGCCATGAAGCATCTGCTGCTTTGTCTAGTACATTTACATAATTAAATACATCTGACTGTATCATACAAAACACTCCTTTCATTAATTTGTTCGTTTATTTTTAGTTGTAAACAAATCCATTCTATTTTATTATAGAGAATCTGACAAAAAACGCAAGTTATTTATTTATTTTTACTTTTTTTGTATTATCTAACCAAAAAATACAAAAAAGGATTACGTATTATTGAAATCCTTTTTTTACTATTTTGCATCCTTGCAAATATTTAATTTTATAACAATCTTAAATTATGATTCAACTCTTTTGCGCAAATCATCCAATTCTCCATAAATTGCATCATTTACTACTTTTATATAAGTGCCCTTCATGCCGGAAGACCTTGATACAATCACTCCTGCACTTTCAAATTTACGAAGAGCATTTACAATAACAGAGCGGGTTATTCCAACTCGGTCCGCAATTTTACTTGCAACCAAAATTCCCTCCACTCCATTCAGCTCATCAAAGATATGTATAATCGCTTCCATTTCCGAAAGGGAAAGTGTACGTATCGCTGACTTGACAACCGTCTGCTTTCTATCTTCTTCTGCACTCTCTTCATTGACAGCACGAAGCATCTCCAAACTTACAACTGTTGTGCCGTACTCACACAAAATAATATCATCAATATCATACGGCTCTGCTTCATTATAAACAAATAATGTACCCAGTCTTTCACCTGCGATATCAATCGGTGTAATGACACCTTGCATCTTCTTAGAGTCTGCCAGCTCAAATCCCAGTGTTGTCAAATTCACATTCTCTTTTGTAGAAAGCACAGCTAAGAACCGCTCATTTAAAGAGTAATCAATAAATGTTCCTACCTTATCACCTAACAGTTCCGTAATCACGGCAACATTTTCATGATTAGAAAGTCCTAAAATCTTTCCTTTCTTACTAATCACCAGTACGTTTGAACCTAAAACATCACGTAAAACTGTGCAGACATCATTAAAAACCACCTTACTGGAACTGCTGTTATGTAACAGCTTCCCGATTTTTCTTGTTTTATCCAATAACTGTACACTACTCATTTTAACCTTCTCCTAAAAAAACTAGCCCCCTCAGCATCACAATAATATATTAACACAATTCGTTTAAAATCGCAATAATTTTCAGATAATTTACTCTTGTTTTTTCAATTCTTCCACATGACTGCATTGTTCATTGGAGCAAACAAGTTTATTTCCTTTTTCTAAAAGAACAGAATCACATTTTGGACACTTTTGGCTGCTTGGTTTCTGCCAAACCATAAAATCACACTCTGGGTTATTCTCACACCCAAAATATCTTCTTCCCTTTTTCGTTTTCTTTAGAACCACTTCTTTTCCGCATTTTGGACACTTCACACCAATCTTTTCAAAATATGGCTTTGTATTACGACATTCCGGAAAACCGGGACATGCTAAAAATCTGCCATGGGGCCCATATTTAATTACCATTTGTTTTCCGCACACATCACAAACCTCATCAGATACCTCGTCTGCAATGCTATAGGATTCTAATTCTTTTTCTGCAATCTCCACAGCTTCATTCAAATCAGGGTAGAAATTCTCTACAACTACCTTCCAATTAATAACCCCCTCTTCCACCTTATCAAGCAAGGATTCCATATTGGCGGTAAAGTTAACATCGACAATGCTTGTAAATGCCTTCTTCATAATAGAGTTTACAACTTCACCAAGCTCCGATACATATAAATTTTTACCTTCCTTAACTATATATCTTCTTGCAAGCAATGTCGTTATCGTTGGTGCGTATGTGCTTGGCCGTCCAATACCAAGATCCTCCAATGTCCGCACTAAGGACGCCTCGGTAAAATGTGCCGGCGGCTGTGTGAAATGCTGCTGATAATCAAACTTGTCAAAAACAAGCTTGGTATTCTCATCTAAGCCCTTAAGCAGATTGTTCCCTTTTTGTTTATCATCATCATCCTGTGTATAAACGCTCATAAAACCATCAAATAAAAGCTTGGAAGCTGCAATCGTAAACCGATAATCACCACCATCAATTTTAATCGACGTTGTTTCATAAAGCGCCTGTGTCATACGGCTTGCGGTAAAGCGCTTCCATATTAGCTGGTATAAACGGAATAGGTCTCTGCTTACAGAATCCTTTATTTCCATCGGTGTCCTGGCAATGTCGGTTGGGCGGATTGCTTCATGGGCATCTTGAATTTTTCCTTCTTTTTTTGCCTTCACAAC
>CAYPIB010000016.1:0-32031 GCA_964410675.1 uncultured Roseburia sp. | reverse complement strand
GCCTGTCTCAAAAATTCGGGAAGCTTTGGATTGCGGCGGAAATCATCTTATTTGTGATGGTGGGCGCGGCGGTGGATATTCGCTATACAATGGAAGCGGGCGTGGGGGCAATTGGTATGATTTTGCTTGCGCTGGTGTTTCGCTCCGCCGGCGTTGCCCTGAGCCTGCTGGGGACAACGCTCAACACCAGAGAGCGATGGTTCTGCGTCATTTCCTATCTCCCCAAAGCAACGGTGCAGGCGGCAATTAGTGGAATTCCGCTGGCAATGGGATTGAGCTGTGGAAATATTGTTTTGACAGTTGCCGTACTGGCAATCTTGATTGCCGCGCCACTTGGAGCTTTTGCAATTGATGTGACGTATAAAAAGTTTTTAGTGCAAGATGTGAAGGGGAATGCGGAATGAATATTATGACCAGCACAGATGGTTATGGAATCGTGATAGGAAGCGGGAATAGTAGTTCCTGATGAGCTGATATAATAAAAAAGTACCCCGAAAATGCTGATAGATTGGACATTTTCGGGGTAATTATATTACGTTTGGAATAAAGAAGCTTTATTGATTTGAATAAGTTTTATCCTGATAAAAGGCTTCTATCGCTTTCCCCAAAAATTCGGTAACATTTTCTCCATAAATACTGTCCTGAACTTTTTGAATTTCCTGATTAGTTTGATAGAGTTTTGCTAAATCTAACATTAATTTTGATACATCTTCCATTTGGTATAGTTGTTTTGAAACAAAGTCATACTCTCCGACAAGTGCCTTTACCTCAAAGGAATGCACATCAAATTCTTTCTTCTCAGCAAGATTTTTTATTACAGCTTCTATGCGTTTTTGATATGCGGGAAGAAGTTCTGAGTTTCCGGGGTTTTTGGAAGCCTCTAAAGCGCTTTCTTTACTACCGTACCATTCTATGACCTTCTGGAAGTTCTTTTGTGCAGCTTCACTGGAGGCATTTTTTATAAAATGTTTTTCAAATTCTTCCATACTTCCATACTTTTCGATAAATATTTCTTTTTGTTCATCGCTCATATTAGAAACCATAGAACGATACATATCTTCAATCTCAGTTTTACTAAATACTTCAAAATCCATTTGATTCTCTCCCTTCAGAATGTTATCAATGCTGGCGATTAAACGTTCCATTCGTACTTTTTTTGAAAACAACATCTTTCTTTGCATTTCTAGAATCTGCTTTTTATCAAGATTTGGATTATTCAAAACAGTTTTGATTTCTTTTAAGGAAATATCAAATTCCCGGAAAAATAATATTTGCTGCAATACTTCCAGTGCTTTATCGTCATAAAGCCGATATCCCGCTTTGCTTTTAACTGTCGGCTTCAAAAGCCCGATTTCATCATAATAATGAAGCGTGCGCACGCTGATACCTGTTAAGTTTGATATTTCTTTTACTGTCCTCATTTCCCTATGTCCTCCTTATTCCTGATAAGATTATTTTAACCTATGACGTAACGTGATAGTCAAGAGTTTTTTAAAATATAAGAAAAATGAATAGTTAAATTCATTCCTTAGTCGCTGTGCCGGAGTAATAGGTAAGCATTTCAGTGTTTATCCCCGTTTTTTATAATTATTAGATAATGTAACTTGACATGTTTTCTCGATATAACTATAATATCATTAATGACTATAAAATAAAAATTAGTCATTGAGATATAAGGAGCATATATTATGTCAAAGACATTTAGTGAGCAGGAAAGAAAAATAATAAAGCAATCTATGATAGATAAGGGCACTTTACTTATGAAAACAAAGAGTATACGGCAAATTACAGTTGAGGAAATAACGCGGGGTGCTAATATTGCCAAAGGTTCCTTTTATTCTTTTTATAAATTTAGGGAAGAATTGTTTTGGGAAATTATTAAACTAGAGGAGCAACAGCTTATTAATGAGATTATAGACATTGCAAATCTAGAGCATGATGTAAAAACGAAAATTCGACAGATTTTTTATGAAGTATTTCTAAAGAAAGACTGGCTCATTTATTATCTGCCTGAAAGCGATATTCAGTACATAGCCAGAAAAATGCCATTAGAATTGCTGGAAGCCGAGAGAGAACGTTCCTATGATTTAAATAAGGCAATTCTGTCCTTGTGCAATCTAAGTGAAAGTCAAGAAAATATTGAGTTCATGATTACAATGATTCAAATGCTGCGGTTAACAGAAACCAACAGTATTCAACAAACAGAGAAGAACAAAAAGAAGGTTCAGCGTATATTAGTTGAAACAATTGTAGAATATTTATGTGGCGAAAAATCTCTTTAGTAATTATGGAATACCGGCTTGATATTGTAGTACAAAAAGGAAAGGCGAATAGTATGAAAGAATTAAAAACTGGTAGGATGCTTGCAATGGCTTTTTGGGCACCATTTATATTAGTTTCTCTATATATTTGGACACTGCAATTTAGAGATATTGTTCCCCCATTATTTTGCTTTGTTTTAATTTCTTTACTTGTATTGGCACCATTAGAAATAATAACTTTATTAAGAGAGAATAAAAAAGAAACAGGTAAAATTGGTATTAGATGTGCATTAACATATAATCGAAAGATGCATAAAGGTAAAGCGATTTTACTTGTGGTAGTATTGTTTTGTATAGCAGGAATTGCATCTAAGCTTGTAGGTGGCTGGGAAAATGCTTTTACTATGCCGATTGTAAATAAATTTGTTCCGGACTATTTTATAGTAGAAAATTTTGTAAATCAGCTTGATTTGTATCCGAAGTATCTTATTATAATTACGGTGGTTTTGTTTGTAATAGCAAACAGCCTGGTGCTTCCAATTGCGGAAGAGTTGTATTTTAATGGCTATATGTTACCAAGATTACAACGATTTAAAGGTTTTGCGCCTGTAATTGTTACTGTTATTTTTTCGTTATATCATTTTTGGTCGCCATGGCAGAATATTAGAAGAATTATCGGTGTTTTACCATATGTGTACGTGGTGTGGAAAAAGGAGAATATTTATTTTGGCATAATTGTTCATTGTTTGTGTAATCTTGTTGGTAGTATTGAAATGGTTTTCATGGTATTGCAACAATAAAAACCATTTCAATTTAACCATATTACTAAATACTAAAATAATATTTTAAGGCTTTAGCAATATAATCAGAAGCACCTTCACCATATTTACTATCAGTAATTGCATTTACAGTACTGTTAGAATAGCTTTCTATTACCATATCCCAGTATCCCTCGCCCATCTCGATTCCCATATTATTTTCCTTGGAAAACTCTATGATTTCACGGACAATATTTTGAATCTCTAAAGAGGCTGGGGACTTTGACATATCGGAAGTCAATTTTTTCTGCAATTCATCATTTTTTTGCATTATTTCATCCTTATTTTCATCAAGTGCTTTTGCCTGCTCCATTAATTCTGTAAAGTGCTCCATATTATATTTCATTGCTTCTGTATATTTTTCAATACTTCCAAATTGTTTGATGGCAAGCTTAGCGACGTTGGATTCGTCATCTTTAACCTTTTGTATAAATTGATTAAAATTATCAATGCTGCCCCAATGTTTTATAATATCATCAGTTTTGTTGTTTTTGAATTGTTCCAGTACTTCAATATATTCACTTAAATCAAATTCTTTAAAACTCATCCTCTGTTCTCCCTTCTCTAATCTGCCAAGCAGTTCAATAAGCTTGTCCATTCGATTTCGCTTTAAAACCAATAACTTCTTTTGCTTCTTGAAAGCCTCAACCTTATCAAATTCCGGTCTTTCCACAATCTCTTTAATTTCCTTTAGCTTAAAATCCAGCTCTTTGAAAAATAATATCTGCTGTAACTTTTGCAGGGCTTCTTCATTGTATAACCGATAACCAGACGGTGTAAAACCACTAGGATTTAGAAGACCGATTTCATCATAATATTGTAAAGTGCGTGTGCTGATACCTGTTAATTCTGCGACTTGGCTTGTGGTTTTTATGAATATTCACTCCTTTATATTAAAATTGAAAACCAAACAAAATTTTGCCGGCGAGTACTCTGCTTGGTTCTTTAAATAGATGATATACTATCACGTTGCGTGCAAGTCAACAATATTTTTAACGGTACTTTGCAATGCTCAGAAAAACGGACTTACAAAGTACTGTTAGGGAGAGCTGCCGCCCAGATGGGAGTTTCGCAACCACCTATCAATTATTATTAACTACTACTTAATATCCGGATCATTCCTCTTCGCTTCTAAATATTGCTCATAATCTTGATGCTGTTCTATGACAAGAAGTACAAGCAATACAATAAAAATCAATCCTGCGGCAATCAGCATAACGACACCTGCTTTTTCTAAACGAAAGTAGTTAAGAGCAATACCAACTACTAATAAAATAAATATTGCCTTACACATTTTAGCACCGGGTTCTAACATATCCAGCTTACGTTTGTGATTTTTCATCATTAAGTCCTCCCTATTTTCGACTGTGAATAAGAATAAAAGCTTTCACTCGCTTCGACAAGAAGCTGTTTTATTTCTTCAGATGATATTTCAGTTGAATTTGTTGAGACAATCGTGGCAATACCATGTGTAAAAATCCATGTTTTAACAAAGATATCCGGCTCTATTGGCAGAGGAATATCCTTAGCTAAATCATAAAGGCTGTTTATTTGAACACTGTCCGACATACATAATAGTTGAAATAGATTTTTTTCTTTTTGCGCTAATTCCACATATTTTATGCCCATACTTAAAAAGTATGGTGTTTCTATGTCGGCCGGCAGCTGCATCATATTTGCTTCAAAAAACTTCCGTGTTTTCAAATATACTTCTTTCTTTAAATCTTCCATATTACGAAAGCCGTGAAAGATTGGCTGTGTTGAGCAATTAAGCTCATGAGCAAGTGCACGGGCCGTAACTTTTTCAAATCCAAGTAATCTAGTTAATTCAAAAGCTTTTTCAATTATCGCTTCTTTTTGAATTTTAGTTTTGGGCGGCATATAATTCTCCTTTAAATAACAATGTTATATATCAAAGTTATTATACGTTATAATGAAAAATATTTCAATATGTTAAGCAAACAATAATAAAGGTGTAGCGCTTGACAGACAGAGAAAATCTATTTATTATTAAATTAACAAATATTAATTAGATAAAACAAAATTCGTGTGGCGAGAGGGTAATATGGTTAAAAAAGTAACGCTTGCAGATATTGCTGCAAAGGTTGGAGTCAGTAATGTTGCGGTGTATAAAGCATTGTCGGATAAGCCTGGAGTAAGCGATGAATTGCGTATAAAAATAAAAGCATTGGCAGAGCAAATGGGATATAAAAATAATGCCTCTGCCAAGGCAGTAAATAAAATTAAAACGGGTAATATTGGGGTGGTGGTGCCGGAGCAGTATTACGGATATGTGACATTTTACGGCCAATTATATAAGAAAGTCGTCGAGGCTCTGTATAAATATGATTATTATGGAATATTAGAACTCTTAACAGTTGAGGATGAGAAGAACGGGGATCTGCCAAAGGTTCTGCAGGATAAAAAAGTAGATGGATTAATTCTGCTAGGGCAGATGAATGAAGAATATATTGATATTATGGTCAATCAAACCAAGCTTCCGGTGTTTTTCCTTGATACATACCATCCTCTCATTACTTTTGATACAGTTATTTCCGATGGATATCACGGAACTTATATGCTGACAAATTATCTGATTAGGCAAGGGCATAAAAAGCTTGGGTTTGTTGGGAGTGTGGATGCTACCAATAGTATTGCCGATCGTTACTGGGGATATCGGAGAGCCTTGCGGGAGAATCAAATTGCGTATGAAGATTCATGGGAAATCCCGGATCGTGATGAAGTGGGCAATACCTATGAGGTGATTGTAAAAGACATTGGTGATATAGATGCCTTTGTTTGTAATTGTGATTTTACAGCCCATGTCGTGATACAAAACCTGGAGGAGAGAGGATATCATGTTCCACAAGATATTTCAGTTGTGGGATTCGATAATTTTCTGCCCCTGGGAATGGATGTCAATAAAATAACATCGTATGAAGTCGATATGGAACATATGGCGGACTTGTGCGTAAAGTCACTGATTAATAAAATTAATGGAAAAAAATATACAGAGGGTGTTCAAGTAGTTACGGGCGAAATTATTTATAAAAGCACGGTGGCACAGAAAAGAGTTTAAACGTAATAGAGATATCTCATTTAAAGACGGATTCTAGTAATCTGTCTTTTTTATTGCATACTTCCGATTAAGATCGATGTAATTTAAAAATAATTAACATAATAACATTATTAATTAAAACGCATAAAAAGGCCTTTAACAGTATATTAAATAATATTTTGTTTAAAATCAATAAAAAAGCTTGACTAGATTAACTGATGGTAATATGGTTAATTTAACAAAAAAATAAAATTATATTAACTAATAAAATATCGAGTGATTATTTGAAGTTGTAAATGTACAGATAGGAAAGGGTACAGAAATGAGAATTTATGTAAATCAGGCAGGCTATTTGCCGGGAAGCAGAAAAATAGCAATATTAGCAGAAAGCGCGGAAACTGCAAGTAATTTGGAGAATAAACCAATGGTTAAAATAAGAGTTTTAAATGAGAGCGGAAAATGTATTATCGAGAAATCAGCATTATGTTATGGTTTTGATAAGGATTCGGGTGATGTAGTATGGCAGGCTGATTTTTCGGAGCTGACAGCGGAAGGCTCTTATTGGGTTGAGGATAGTGAAGGGAATAGTTCCTGTAGTTTCAAAGTTGATAATAATACTTATAAAAATTTAAATCAGATATTATGCAAGGCCTTATATTACCAGCGCTGTGGAATGGAGCTGAAAGAACCTTTTGCGGGTAAATTCAAGCGGGAAAGCTGTCATGAAGGTACTGCTGTTTTGCTGGAGGATTTTGAGCGATTTAATAAGAAAGGCCCAGAGACGGAAGAAATCCGACAGTTTGAGGTGAGCGGCGGATGGCATGATGCCGGGGATTATGGGCGGTATCCAACTGCTGCAGCGACTGCGCTCTCACATATGCTTTATGCGTACAGGCTGTTTCCTGAAAGCTTTCAAGGCACGCTGAATATTCCCGAAAGTGGTAATGGGATGCCGGATATATTAAATGAATGTCTGTATGAATTACGGTGGCTGATGAAAATGCAGATGGAGGACGGAAGCGTATTCCATAAACTGACTTCTATGCGCCATGCCAATTTTGTCATGCCTTGCAAGGACAAACGGCAGATGGTTCTGTTTCCAGTATCGACGATGGCGGTTGCTGATTTTGCGGCAATTATGGCACTTGCTTCCCGTGTATATGCAGCGTTTGATGCAGATTTTTCCCAAAAGGCACTTTCTGCGGCAATAAAATCATGGAGCTGGCTGGAAAGCCATCCGGAATTTATCGGATTCCAAAACCCGGTTGGATGTAATACAGGAGACTATTCTGATTGTAATGATTTGGATGAACGTTTGTGGGCAGCGGTCGAACTGTATAAATGCACGGGTGAATTATGTTATCTGGAGAAAGCACAGGAGCTTTTCACGAAAGTCAGCGATGTTACTGCCATGGGCTGGAGTGAGGTGGCCGGGTTTGCAGGATGGGCTTTATTCGAGGCAAATACTTGCAAAGCAGCGCATAGTCTGAAGGAACAGTTTCGGAAAGCGTTTCTTTTTGAGGCGGAAAGGATTGTGAAGATAAGTTCCAGCAGTGGTTATTTTGCGGCACTGGAGAGTGAAGATTATGGCTGGGGAAGTAATATGGTTCTCATGAATCGTGCTTTGATTTTAGGAACGGCTTACCTGTTGGAGCCTGACAAAGACTATTTGGATGTAATAGTGAAACAAATGGATTATCTGCTGGGAGTGAATGCAGCGGGTTACAGCTATGTGACAGGAATAGGGGAACGTGCGTGCCAAAACCCCCATAACCGTGTGACAGCAGCGGATGGTATAGAGGAGACAATACCGGGCTTTATATCCGGCGGAGCAAATGCAGAGCCGGTAGATGAAAAAGCGGAGTGGCTGATAGAACCGGGAACACCTCCGATGAAGTGTTTTTTAGATATATGGGAGTGCTATTCCTTGAATGAAATTACAATTTACTGGAATTCTCCGGCGATTTTTATTACCGCTTTTTTGAATTGGAGAAATAACAAAAAGTGTTAGTAAAAATACCTTTGTTAAGTAAAAAATATGATGTTAAGTAATAAATATTAATAAAAATTATAGGAATTTAGTAATGTTTTAAGTAATAGTTACTAAAAAATAAGGTTATTATTATTAATTATGTCGATATATTTTAGTTTAAAAACATGCTAATATTAGTTTAGTTATAAAAAGTGAATGTTGTAAATGATAGAAGGGAGGTTACGTTTTGCTTTTTGTCGTTAGATATTTTCGGGAATACTAACGATTGGAACTGTAGTTAACATGAACTAAAAGAAAATGAAAGTAGAGAGGGTATTTTATTATGAAGGATATGATAAGGAGGAAAATTCTCTTCATTGGTATGATGGGAATTATGTTAGGCGGCTTTATTTGTTTTCCGGTAAATGCATATGCGGGTAATGGCTTTCAAGTGAATGGAACAAAGCTGCACGATGGAAACGGTAATGAATTTATTATGCGTGGAGTTAATTATCCGCATGCGTGGTACAAAACAGATTATCAAACGGCAATTCCTGCAATTGCAGATAAAGGATTTAACAGTGTCAGAATCGTACTGTCAGATGGCGGTCAGTGGACAAAGACAAGCAAGGAAGAAGTAGAGGCACTGATAAATATTTGTAAGCAGGAAAAGCTGATTACTATTTTGGAGGTACATGATGCAACCGGTAAAGATGATACTGCCAGCTTGAATAGAGCTGTTTCTTACTGGTCTGATATGCAGAAGCTGTTAAATGATAATAAAGATTATGTCATTTTAAATATCGCTAATGAGTGGTATGGAACATGGGATAATGGATTGGCATGGAAAAATGGCTATATTTCTGCAATCAAATCATTAAGAGGTGCCGGAATCAAAAATACATTAATGGTCGATTGTGCCGGATGGGGACAGTATCCAAAGGTTATTTTTGACCATGGAAAAGCAGTACTGGAAGCGGACAGTTATAAAAACACAATGTTTTCGATTCATATGTATGAATATGCCGGTGGAAATGCTGCCATGGTAAAAGAAAATATTGATACTGTATTAAATCAAAATTTATGCTTGACGATTGGGGAATTCGGTCCTAAGCATACGGATGGTGATGTGGATGAGGATACGATTATGAGTTATTGTCAGCAAAAGAGCGCGGGGTGGCTGGCTTGGTCCTGGTATGGAAATAATTCTAATCTAGCCTATCTGGATTTGGTCTATGGAATGGATGGAAGTAATCTGACAGATTTTGGAGAACGTGTGATTAACGGAAGCAATGGAACAAAAGAAACCTCTAAGTTATGTACAATTTTTGATGGTACTATAGACGATGATGGTGAAAAGACAAATCTTTTCTTCGGCAGCGCTTATGCAGATAACTGGGGTCAGGCAGTAAGCGTGAAAACAACTAAAAATGGCGGGTCCTGCAAGATGCCGTCGATGGACTCCAAAGGATATATTTATGTTGAGTATTCAGGGGCATATAACGAAATAGAGCTTATTTTGCAAAGCTGGTCAGGAGGGTCAGATTGGTGCAGAATATCGCCGTCAGAGGATGGAAAGAAAGACAGTGGTACTTATTATGTAAAATATAAATATCAAGATATTATAAATGCTTACGGCACAAACTTTGATACCGTAGATGTTGTTCATATCGGTGCAAGATCAAATGGAATCACTGTTTATTCAGTTGATTTTTGGTCAAGTGAGGGAGGTTCTACAGGTAAAGACGAAGATAGAAAGGTTAACTTGTTCTACGGTGACGCTTATAAAGACAATTGGGGACAGGCGGTTAGCTTAGATGGTGCCAAAAATGGCGGCCCTTATGATTTATCCTCGATGAAACCGGGTGGATATATTTATGTTGAATATACAGGTGCTTATAATGGTGCTGAGCTCATTTTACAAAGCTGGTCGGGCGGATCAAATTGGTGTAGAATCTCTCCGTCAGAAGATGGAAATACCAATAATGGTACATATTTTGCTAAATACTATTACCAAGATATCGTAAATGCCTATGGCTCTGATTTTGGAACGGTAGATGTGATTCATATCGGTGCAAAGAGTGATGGTATTACAGTTAAATCGGTGGATGCCTGGGCATATTAAAGAGTTTGTTTTCG
This sequence comes from uncultured Roseburia sp., assembly GCA_964410675.1. Taxonomy (GTDB): domain Bacteria; phylum Bacillota; class Clostridia; order Lachnospirales; family Lachnospiraceae; genus RGIG3040. Next base: position 21,783 of record CAYPIB010000016.1, on the reverse strand, counting down.
ATAGACAGCGGGGGTAGTACCGCTGTCTTTTTTAAATAGTTGGATAAAATAGTTTGGGTTTTCAAATCCAACCTGATAGCAAATTTCATTTACCGAAAGTGTACCGGCTCTTAGAAGAATTTTTGCGGCCTCAAGGCGTACCGTATTTAAGTATTGAAATGGTGTTACGGCAAAATATTTCTTAAATTCTTTACAAATACGGTATTTATTAATCTGAAATTCATTCGCTAATCCATCTAAAGAAAAGGTTAGATTATAGTTAGTATCAAATAATTCTCTTATTTGCACTAAATATGCAGGTGCAGAAGGCGCTGAAAGAGAACTGTGATGGCGTGTAATGGCAAGGCGCGTTAAGATATCTGTCAAGAGTTTTGCATTCATTAATTCTTTTTCGGCATAATTTTGCTGTATTAACTTGTTTATCAGCAGCGGGATGGAAGGATTGTTTTCTAAAGCGAGTATAGGCAAAGAAGTCTCATGAAACAAATTGTAGTAGTATGAAACGGGATAACCATCAAAAAAAATAATTTGATATTTCCAATTAGAAGCAGCACGTAAGGAATATTCAAAGCGGCAGTCAATGAAGCAAAGAGAACCGGTAGGAATTGAGTGGTTCTCTTTTTTTATTTGTAAAATGCCGCAGCCGGATTGGGTATAAATAATACAATAAGAATGAAAGTTCTTCTGTGCATAATGAAAGGTATGAGGAGCTTCTATTGTACCTGCAGCTTTTAGGTATATAAGATGTTCGGCGGCTTCGGTGCTGTAGAAAAAGGCATTAGGTAAAAATAGATTAATATTTTGGGTAAAATCAAAGTTTGTTATATTAATCAAAGTGTGGATAAAATTGCTTTTAAAATTGTTTTGTCGTTTCATAAGTCACTCCTTATACAAATTGTATATAATTACCTTTTGTTTTTAGCAGAATAAAGTTAAAATGTTAAATTTCCTTTGCTTTAGTTTAGCAATAAAGTAATGCTTAGTCAATAAATAAGCATTTTTATTAGTCAAAAAATAATAAATTGATAATTAACTTGGTAAAAACAAAAATATTAACTTAAAAATAGTCAAATAATAGTGCAAAACAAACAATAATATGCGATTTAAATTAGTAGAATAATACAAATATACCATATTATCAATATGTTAATATAAAAACCAATGTTAATTAATGAATTAATAAATTATTATGATAGACTTTAATTAAGCAGTAAAAAAAGGAGGAAAAGATTTTATGAAAATGAAAAGAGTGTTAGCATTGGTTCTGGCAGGAGTCATGAGTACGTCAATGCTTACCGGATGTGGTGATAAACCAAGCAGTGAGGTAAGTGAAGGCTTTGCGCCGGAATCAGAAAATGTTGTAGAAGAGGAAACTGAAACGAGTAAAGCATCCGGCGAAGGTAAAACAATCACATTGTATACGCATCAGGGAAATCGTGTACTGGGTGAAGAAAAGAAAGATGAGAACGGGAATACATACCGGGATGAAGATACTGCGGCTTTAAAGCATTTAGCTGAAAAGTATGAAGAGGAAACGGGTGTTCATGTTGACCTTAATGTAATTTCAAATGCAGACGATCTCAGACCGCTTTTCCAAGTAGAAGATCCAAGTGTAGATATTTATACATATCCTGATTGGACTATTGAAGAGTGGCAGGCATATGCAGAGCCATATATGACATTAGAGGAAGGCAGAGAAATCTATGGTGAATATGCAGACACTATGTTTGGTGATGGGGAAAATATTTACATGGTACAAGTAGGCAAAGCATATGATAACTGTGTTGTTTACAATGAGGAAGCGATTAAGGCAGTAGGATATAATGAAATTCCAGGCGATTTGGCAGAATTTGAACAATTATGCCAAAAGTTGAAAGAAGCAGGTACTACACCTATTTCTTTACATCGAATTGAAAACTGGCCGCTTGAGTCAATTAAAGCATTTGCAAATTATGTTTCGGGAGATAATAGGTCATTTGACTCGATGCTGAAATCAGATGCACCATTTAACGATACAGAGCCTATCGGAAAAACAATTAAGCAGTATACCGAGTGGAAATCAAAGGGCTTCTTTGAACCGGAAGTGTACACAGATTTTGGTGTTGCAATGGATAGTGTTGCTTATGGAGATGCAGCAATGATGTTATTTGGTTCTTGGGTCATTCCTCAGATTCAAGGGCGTGTGCCTGAAGGAAGCGATCCATCTATTATCAAATTTGCTCCGGCACCGGATTTTGGACAGGGAAGAATTGTTACAGCAGCATCAGCAGATGGATATGCCATTTCTAAATTCTCAAAAAACAAAGAGGAAGCAAGAAAGTTTATTGAATATGTTTCGGAAAATGCAGAATTTATTGCCGAAGCTGGTAATATTGCAATGAAAAAAGGTGTTGAGCCTATCATACCTGAAGTGTACTCTATTATTGACAGTATGGTCGAAAGTGGAGAAGCAAAAATTATTTTTGTTGCCGCAAAAGATCAGAACGCTATTAACAATGAGGAAGTTTTAGCAGAGGCTAACCTGCTGGCTGACCAAAAATGGGCAGGAAACTTATTTGATGCTTTGGATGTAACGAAGGCAGACGACTGGTCTGAATATAACAGTAGAGTAGATGCACAAAATAAAGCATATGCCGAAGCAAAAAAGGATCTTGGAGTTTCATGGACTGAGAAATAAAAAGACGGACGGGGACCGCAGAGACTGAAAAGTAGTTTTTGCGGTCTTTATTATAAGGAAGGTATCATATGAAAAGCAAACATAAGTCAATTTTAATTATATCATTTCTATTTTTGCCAGTGATTCACTTGCTGATTTTTTCTTATATTCCTATTATTGCTAACTTTGTTTTGAGCTTTACTAACTGGAAAGGAATCGGCAGTCTGACGTTTATTGGCTTAAGAAATTATAAAAAAATTTTAACAGATCCACAATATATATTAATGTTTAAAAACTGTGGATGGTATTTTTTAGTGGCAATACCACAACTGGTATTAGCTTTTTTATTAGCTATTATTGTAAATGGAAAATTTAAAGGTGTTTCTGTTTTTAAAGGTATTTTAATTATACCTTATTTGTTAAATGGAGTTATCGTATCAACTATATTTTTGATTTTCTTTAATAATAGTGGTACTTTAAATACAATACTTGATTTAATTGGACTTGGTTCGATTCAAAGACAATGGCTTTTGGACCTTAAGATAGTAAACCCATCCATTGCGTCCATTAGTATTTGGCGTTATTACGGAATGAATTTTATTATGTTTTTTGGAGCACTTCAGAGCATTCCGACAGACTTATATGAAGCGGCGGCGATAGACGGATGTAACAAATGGCAGGAAATTAAATATATTTCAGTACCATATGTAAGAAAAGTACTTTTTATCAATATTTTATTAAGTGTATCCGGTTCTATCCAAGTCTTTGAAATCCCCTATATCATGTTGAATGGCAGCAATGGAACCTTAACCCCGGTTATCCAAATTCAGCAAAGTATGAAGGAAAACCGAGTAGGGTTTGCGGCAGCCCTGTCAATGCTTGTATTTGTTATTGTGCTGTTAGCGGTCGGTATTCAGAAGAAAGTAGTAAAGGAGGATGCAGAATGATTCCAGAAAGTAGAATGTATAAGGTGGTGCGGTATACAGTATTAGCGCTCGCGGCATTATTTGTTATAATTCCCTTAATTCCCCTTGTTTTTATGGCATTCAAAACAGGGGTAGAATATTCCACAACGTCTGTTTTTACAAAACCGGCTAGTTTTATAAACTTTTACAATTTTGAATATGCAATCAGGGTAGGTAAGCTTGGAAGGGCATTATTTAATACGGTTATTATTCTTACCTTATCTTTAGCAATTCAAATTATATTTACTTCTATGGTTTCCTATGTTCTGCATCGTTTCGACTTTAAAGGTAAAAAGTTAATTCGTACATTATTTACGTTAACAATGTTTATTCCGGTTGTAACGACTCAAACAGTCGTATTTCGAATGTTATATAAGATTAATTTGGTAAATACTATATGGAGTGTTATTTTGCTTTACTCAGGTGTCGGTATTATTGGAATTTACATTATGCTCAATCTTCTGGATACGATTTCTCCATCATTAGATGAAGCGGCCTTGATTGATGGAGCAAGTTATTTTACAATATTTAGAAACATCATTATGCCTCTGATTAAACCGGCGTGTACAACATTACTAATTTTAAATGGAATTGGGTTATACAATGATTTCTATATTCCGAACTTATATTTAAATAAGGATGTGCAGACGTTTACGGTTGCGTTGTATAAATTTTTTGGTTCTATGTCAACCCCGTTTGAGATTGTGGCGGCGGCTATTTTAATAGGAATTGTTCCGATACTCATTGTTTTCTTGGTAGCACAAAAGCATATTTATTATGGATTGGCGGGAGCTGTAAAACAATGATGAAAGAAAATATATTTACTAAGGTACTAAGTGGAATTCATTTATTTTTTTGGATAAGCCTAATGTTTACAGTTGTAACGGTTGGAACCGGATTTGCTTTTTTGATACCGGCTCTGGCAACGTTATTTCAAATCGGACGTGAGTTTATTTTGGGCGAATACAATGTATATGATTCTAATGTAAAGAATTTCTTTAAAGGTGTATGGAGTAAGCGGGGATTGTTATACTTTATTCCAATTGAAATTATGTTATTGTTTCAGTTTGCAGGACTTTTGGCAGCAGTGAATATAGGCAATTTTAAAATGAGTATTGTTCTAATCGCTGCATCTAGTCTCTTGCTGGCATTTTTATTATACGTTTGTGCGTACAGTAGTTTTTTTGAGGAAGAATATCATTGTATGCAGGTTGTATTTTCGGCAGTGGTCTCGATTCAATATTTTATGACGGTTTGGATATTATGTCTGCTTGCCATTTGTTTTATTAGTCCTCAGTGGTGGCAAGCGTTGATTTTCTTAATACCAATAGCGTTTATTCTGCTTGAAGTACCGATGATGATAGGTTTTAAAAAATATGCAGAGAAATTTTCTATCAAGACATTTATACCATTTGGTAAAAATAAAATTTAGGAGGAAGTGAGTTGTGATGGTAAATGAAATGAAAGCACATTTGAATGAAAAAATCATTCCATTTTGGAAAAGCCTCAGGGATGAAAAGTATGGCGGCTATTATGGTTATATGAATTATGATTTACAGCTTAATAAGCAAGCTGTGAAAGGCTGTATCTTAAATAGCAGGATATTATGGTTTTTCTCAAATGCCTATATGGTTTTGGGGGATAAGAGCCTGCTCGATGAGGCAAAGCATGCTTTTCTCTTTCTGAAAGATCATTGCGTGGATTTAGAGCGCGGCGGAGTTTACTGGTCTTTTTCATATGACGGAAACCCGGAGGACACAACAAAGCACACTTATAATCAGGCATTTGCTATCTATGCACTTTCTTCCTATTATAATGCTTCAAAAGAAGAGGAAGCTCTCGCAATCGCATTAAATTTATTTGAACTAATTGAAGATAAATGCTTTGATCAATATGGTTATAAAGAAGCGCTTGATATTAATTTTAATAAGGCTGAGAATGACAAGCTGTCAGAGAACGGTGTGATGGCAGAACACACGATGAATACGCTCCTTCACGTATTTGAAGCGTATACAGAGTTATATCGCGTGACAAAACATTTGCAAGTAAAAGAAAAATTATGCTATATTTTAGATATGATTGCAGATAAAATTTATAATAAGGAACTTCACAGGCAAGAAGTATTTTTTGATCATCAGATGAACAGCTTGATTGATATACAATCTTATGGGCATGATATCGAGACGGCCTGGCTGGTTGACCGGGGACTGGAAGTCATAGGTGATTCTGCATATACAGAGAAGTTATCAAAAATCACCAAAGCACTGGAGGCGCATGTATATGAAGCAGCATACAATGGAGAATCATTCAGTAATGAAAGCTGTGAAGGGGTTGTAGATACAACAAGGATTTGGTGGGTTCAGGCAGAGGCTGTAGTTGGTTTTATGAATGCCTATCAAAAAAACCCCTCTGAAACAAAGTATTTAGCGGCAGCAAAGAATATCTGGGCATTTATACAAGAATATGTAGTAGATAAGAGAAATGGTTCGGAATGGTATGCGGCTGTGGATGAAAATGGGAAACCACTCGAGGGAATGCCGATTGTAGAACCCTGGAAATGCCCGTACCATAATGGTAGAATGTGCTTAGAGATTATTAGAAGGGGTTAGATATGTCGCAGAAATAGACGGAAAAATGGCAGGGCATATTGCATATAGTAAAGAACCCATATTAAATGTTTAACGAAGGAATGGTTGATTTTTATGACAAATCAGGAGATTTTAAATATAGCCTTACAGCAATCGGCATATGATTGTAATTGCGCTGCGAAGGATTTTATGCAGGATACAAATGTGATAGTGCGGTCAAAGGAAAATGTAAAGGCAAGAAAATATTTGTCTTTGCCGTTTGAGTGTGATTTGGTTACCTATGGGAATAATATTGTTGCTCAGGTAAGTGAGAGACTTGATGATGTTGTTAGTGATTATCTTCAAAAATATAAGGTAGAACATTGCTTTGAAACACCAAATATGCATGTACTAAATGATGAACTCATAAAGTATGATTTGCAAATTTGTTTTATGGCAGAATATTTTTTACCGGATATGACGCAATTAACAAAATTACCATGTGAATACGAGCTGAGAGTTTTGTATCAACCGGATTTTGCAGAATTATATACAGACGAATGGAGTAATGCCCTTTGCGCAGACCGGAAAGAATGTGATGTGCTTGGAGTAGGTGCATATGACAATGGCAATCTGATTGGAATGGCCGGCTGCTCCGCTGATTGTGAAACGATGTATCAGATTGGAGTTGATGTGCTCCCTGCATATCGAAGAAAAGGACTTGCTTCTGCTTTGACAAGTTATTTAGCGTTAGAAATTATCTCGCTGGGAAAGGTACCATTTTATTGCGCAGCATGGTCTAATATTAAGTCTGTACGAAATGCAATAAAAAGTGGCTTTCGCCCGGCATGGGTTGAATTGACAGCGAGAACTTGTGAATTTGTGAATAAGTTAAATGATATAGATTAAGTAATGAATGATTTTAAGCTGTTTGCTGATTGCAGGCAGCTTTTACTCTATTTATGCAACGAATAAAAATAATTTCCTACTTTATAAGTGAAGGCTCTAAAATATAGCAAAGGAGATGATGATATGGAGATTATTCGGATGTACAGGAATGCGTGAATGATACTTATCATGCGGCATGGAATAGCATTCCTCCCACTCGTCCGGCAGTACTTAAAACTTTTTTAGGAAGGATTACCCGCAATATTTCACTTGACAGGTATGATTACAATACAGCTAAAAAAAGAACTTTGTTTATAAGACGGTATTGGTACTCCGATTCCATTAAAGAAATTGCAAACCTATATGGATTTAGTGAAAGTAAAGTAAAGTCCATACTTTTAAGATTAAGAATGAAACTGAAAGATTATCTTGAAAAGGAGGGTATCAGCATATGAATAAAATAGATTTCTATAGAGAAATCGGGAATATTGATGATGATTTAATTACAGAAGCAGAAATTATTTTAAAATTACGAGTGAAACATAGGAGTTTGAAAGGATGGACAGCTCTCGCAGTCTGTCAGAACATACGATAACGGAATCTTCATCCGATGAATGTGCACTTAAATTAAATCAGGCATCCAGTCAATATGCCAATCGACTTTATATTGAGGGACACTTTTGGCAAGCTCTTTCAACAAAAGAAATAGAAAGTGTGTTTAAAAATATATCTAAAAATTATGCAATAACAGCCACCGCAAATTTTTCTAAAAGGGAAGATGTTGTAGAGCTATTCAATATTGAGGCTGTAACCCAAATAAGCCAAGACCTCATTGCAAATATAACAGTTTCATCAAAGGAAATTGAAAATTGCTATGTTTTAGACGGAGAACCGATGTTGTCAGAAATTTCAGGAGTATCTATAAATGCAGGCTATTTTGATCAAACGAGTGACGGCAAAATTATTTATTATGCTTATTTTCAAATGGAAGACGTTTATTATTATATTGAAATGACAGGCGGCAAAGGCGAAAAGGCGGCCTTACCGGCATTAATTGATGAAATTATTTGTGGCGGAAAAGCTGATTTTTCAGCATTAAATCCGATTGCACCCAAGCTTCGTAATGATGAGCTGACAATTGAGCAGGCTTATGAGGATGAAGACTTTGGCCGCTTCTTACCAAAAGAAATACCAAGTGGATATTCATTTGAAGCAGCAAACAGATTTATTAATCAGAACAGTAACTATTTATCGGCATTGTGGTGTAAAGGAATGTCAGATATTAGCTTTTATGTATCATATTTTTCAGCAGAAGATTCCAAACGGCTAACTGCCATTTCTGACAGCGAGAATTATGATTTATCACTGTATCCGATACCGAGGGCAGACAGCGTACCAAGTGAATTGCAGGAAATAGTTGATAACCCTATTTTCAATATTGAAGAGCTAACACTTGAAGCCGTTAAAATGAGGGCGTATATTGTAGGGGAAAAGGGAGATACAGATGGGTACCGTATGAATTTTTCGGTTCTTTATGATGGGAAATATCTTGTAGAAGTAAATGCCAAAGGTGTTTCGCCGAACTATATTTTTGAAGAATTAATTGCTATTTCCAATCGATAAAGGTGACCGAACAAGTGGAGAAATTGCTGGAATGTATGGGGCAAGACGAATATTCTACTAAGGAATTAATGGTATAATTGTCACAATGGATCAGCCTTCTCGCATGTCTGTAAAAATTGATCAATATTCTTTTTTTCTGCTTCCGAATTACTGCTTAGTCGGCCAAGTCTATCACATAGACCAAGAAGCCCGACTTCGCGGTAATCGGTATCGCGTTTCATTCCTTCAATATCTGCAAAGGGAAGATTGTTTTGAACAAACAATATCTGCATATGATATTGAATCAAACCACACACCCCATCAATAAATTCTTCATCGAGTGTAAATTGTAAAAAGAATTTCCTTGCTAGCTTTGCTCCAACGATATCGTGTTCATAAGCTGTAATTTTACCTCTTTTATTTTTGGTTGTAGAAGCCTTACCAATGTCGTGAAGCAGTGCAGCCCACATAAATACTTTTGGACTTTTACTTTTACCTTTTATTTTTGCAGCCTCATCCACCACTAGAAGAGTGTGGTTCCACACATTTCCTTCGGGATGATGCTTGGGAGACTGCTTAGTTTGCTTAAGCTTATGCAGCATAATAAATGGATATTGCTTAAAGGATGGATTACTATAAATTTCATTAAGATAAGCCGATGGATTATCATCATTTAGCAAGTGTTTTTCAATTTCTGCAAATAAATTACCAAGTTCGGATTTTTGTCTCATATTATCTTTGTTTTCAGCCATATATTTTATCACCTATTATCAGTATCTCTTTTGAAAATATTTTTATTCTATTTTTCTGGAAATGGCTTTAAATAAAAAATGCCCTGCTGAAATATCCAACATGGCACTTTTGGTAATTATATGTAAGCGGTGTAATCATTTTTATGAGTCTTCCCAAATTTGAATATCCAATATTATTTGTCATTATCATGTGTTATAATAATTCCGATGTGAAAAATATAATGAGAAGGAAAAATAAGATGAAAACTGTCAATAAAACCAATCAATTAACCAATGTATTATTTGCTATTTATTTAATTGCAATATTTGAAATTATTGTATTTAAAATGCAGCTTCCTTTTAGTGATATGGGACATTTGAGAAAAATTAACCTAATTCCATTTAGTGAATCGCTTATTATAAATGGCAGGATTGATTTCTCGGAAATTATTATGAATTTCATTATTTTTATACCTTTGGGAATTTATTTGGAGTTCGTACTTTATAAACGGACTATGATTAAAAAGGTTTTATTCATTTTTTTAATTAGTTTACTATGTGAGGTATTACAATATATTTTTGCTGTAGGTGCTTCTGATATAACGGATATAATTAACAATACAGCTGGAGGGGTGACAGGATTACTTATTATAAAAGCCGCTTTAAAGATATTTAGAAATAATGAGAAGGTCCAAAAGGCTGTAAATATACTAGCAACAATTGGCACTGTTACAATGCTGTTGCTCATATCCGTTCTTGTCATAGTAAACTTGTAGCATATTTAGAATGGGGTGGGTATGTTTCCGGCATTAGCTCATGCATAAAGAAAACAGCACAAAGTTATTTTGTGCTGTTAATAAATTCCTTGATTTTAGTATAACTGTCATGGCCTTCAATCATGTGACCGCCTGTTTCAAAAATAGCAGTTTGTGCCTTTACCCGGGTAAGCAGCTTTTCAATATTTTCATACGGAGCCATAGGATCATCTTTTGCATGGATTACTAAGACAGGGCATGTTATTTTTTCTAGTGGGTATTGCTCATAATGAAGAGTCATATCAATATTTGTAATCTGGGTATCGGCAATTACTCCTTGTCGGCGTTCATTTACAGGCAGCATTGCTTCCAATAAGCTATCATCATTATTACTGCTGCCTAACATTGAATTAAGAGTAAAACCAAAATATTTAAGGCAAAACCACATCGGAAAATCATTCACGATGAATTGAGGCGGTCCCATCATTCCAAGTTCATCCAATTCTTCTACCGTTCTTTTTTTATCAGGAGCGCCGGATGATAAGAGTATCAGTCCTTTTGTTCTTTCCGGATAGGTAAGTGCAAATTGCAGACCAGAAGCACCCCCTGCAGAAGTACAGAGAATATAAGCCTGTTCAATTTCCAGCTGATCCAGTAATTCTTTAAACGCAACTGCTTGATTTTGAGGCGTGGGATTTGAGGGCAAGTCTGATCCCGGATATCCGAATCGTGAAATAGATATCTTCCGATATTCATCTTTCACCAACTGATTCAAGCTGATATAGCCTTGGTCATATCCACCGAATATGCCATGTGAGATAAGAATGGCTTCTCCAATTCCATTATCGACATAACTCATTTCACCATATTGTGTATGAAATGTTTTTACATCATATGATTCTAAGCTTTTATAAGCAGTACTCATGTCTTTACGATATGAAATAAATATTAAAATGCTCGAAATAGCAATAGCAATTATTAATGCATAAATTCCTATCTTTATATATCTGTGAATAGAAAATAAATTAGTCATTTCAAATCCCCCCTTTTAACATATCTTTGAGCGAAAGTAATTATATGGTTATTAATTAATTCATTCAAAGAATCTAGATCTTGCGTGGCTGAATCATATTTAAACAATAGCAAGAAGAGCGGAGAATAAAATTGTAGAGCCATTATATAGGGGTCACCATTTTTAAAATGCCCTTTTTTGATTAATTCGCTAAATAGCTTTGCTTCATATTCTAATACGCTGTCAATAAATATTTCCTTAAATAATTTAGAAACTTCCGAATTAGAGTATTGTTCTATTGTGAGCATCTTTCTAAATTTAGAGACAGTTTCGTCACCTATATAGAACATGAATAAGTTGTAGCACATTGAAGACAAAGTGTCTAAACTGATTTTTTCATAAGCATCAGCCATATCCGGTGTATTCGGGATGGTTAGAGCATTACGAGCCGTTTCAATTCGTTTTGTCACTTCAACTAGTATCGTATCAAATATTTCCTGCTTGCTTTTATAGTGATTATATAAGGAACTGTCCTTTATACCCACTGCATTTGCAATCGCTTTCACAGAAACACCTTCATATCCATACATAGAAAATAATGATAAAGCTTCTTTCCATATTCTTTCCTTAGTGTTTTTTTTCATTTTCGTGCCCCCTTTACATACTAGTGTTTGCTAGTAATTTATTATACTAGCGGACACTAGCTAAGTCAAGGAAATTACCAATTAAGTTATGAATATAAATATTGAAACAATAGAAAGAACATGTTATCATGGCACATGAAATAAAGGAATCAGGAAATGATTGAGCCGTAATGATAGAAAAGAAAGGTAAAAAACAGGATGAATGCAAACAATGATTATAGGAATGACAAATTGCCGCGGCATATGGTTACAGGTTATTGGCACAACTTTGCAAATGGAACAATAAATTTGAGATTAAGTGAAATTCCACAGTATTATGACATGATTTGTGTCGCATTTACGGGAAACACTGACATAGTGGGAGAGATTATATTTGAACTGAATCCAGAATTATGTTCTGCACTTGGCGGATATACAAAAGCTGAATTTATTAAGGATATTGCCGGCTTAAAACAAAAAGGGCAGCATGTTATTGTTTCAATTGGCGGAGAGAAAGGAACAATAGAGATTAACAGTGACATGGCAGCAGATACTTTTGCTAAGGGCCTGATTCAAATAATTGAGGAATATGGTTTTCAAGGTGTAGATATTGATTTAGAAGGTTCTGCGGTTGCCAGTGCAGATTATATGGCAGAGGCATTACGCAGTGTGCATGAATATTTTGGGAAAGATTTTATTATTACAATGGCACCGGAAACTTATTATTTCCAAGCGGATAACCTATCTTTAAATGATATTACGACAGCGTACTTGAGATTGGCGATGAAAATTAAAGACATATTAACAATCTGCTATCCGCAGTTTTATAATTCCAGTGAAATGACTGGATATGATGGTGCGATAGTAGAATTAGGTAGTGCAGATTTTTTAACATCACTTACCACCTTGCTCATAGAAAAGGGCGGGTTAAGACCGGACCAGGCAGCGATTGGTGTACCGTCAACCCCGCAGGCGGCTTCAAGCGGATATGTTTCTGATGAAGTAGTGTTAAAAGCGGTAAACGCATTAGTGAATGGAACTTCATCGGGAAAGTTTAAGGCTCCCAATCCGTATCCAACTTTAAGAGGGGTTATGACATGGTCGATTAACTGGGATGCCGCCAATGATTTTAAATGGGCAAAAGTGATGTCGGAGGCAATGAATAAATTAGGCAAGTGAGTGATATTTCTAAGTACTTGGAGGGAAAGCCGATGCTTAGAATCGCTCAGTTGTCTAAATGAATAATATGCAAGAAGGGATATTTATGAAAAAAATTATAAGAACAAGCTTTTTAATGCTGGGAACAGCAATTTTATTATGCGCTTGCCAAGCAGAGGAAAAGAAGGAGACAGACAATGTGCAGACTGATATAGAGGCTGATGGGGATGAGCAGGATTCGGAGCAAATTGATGCCGAGTCCAAGGCGCTTACTTATACTATGAAGAATTGGTCTCATGATATATATAAGGGCGGAGAGCAAAATGAGGAATCGCGTCTTTTTACAGCTAATTTTGATTATCCGGAATTTTTGGGCGGGGAAGATGAAGCATCACAAGAACTAAATGCATTTTTTCAGCAACAGTTAAAAGCCTTTATAGCAGAAATAGAAGGCTATTCAGATCTAGAAGAGAATTATGCAGAATATGGGGAGGCGACATATCCATGGTCATATGAATGTAAATTTAGTGTTAGTGTTATTGATAATCAGTATATAAGTATTTCTAACACCATGGATGGTTATTTAGGCGGTGCTCATGGTTCATATAATACTTATGGTTATGTGTTTGATAAGCAAACTGGAAATGCTGTAGAGCTTACTGAATTCTTAAACCAGTCAAACACGGATTCGGAAACTTTGAATGCCTATCTGGTAAAAGAAAGTGAGCAAATGGCGCTGAAAAAGGAAGCTGTCTTGTGGGATGAGTATGATAAAATCATCCGTGAAGAGGTTGCGGTTGATGGTAACTGGTATCTGACAGATGAGGATTTAGTGATTGTGGCGAATCAATATATACTTTCTTATTATGCGGCGGGGAATTTTGTGTTTGAAATACCTCGGGATGAGCTCGTAAATCTAAATAAAAAATTAATAGAAACTAATTAAGCGAAACAAAAAAGCAGCCTGCCGGGTTTTCGTGCAGGCTATTTCTTATATAATAAATACAGTTTAAGGATGGTATATGAAGTGGGAAAAATATTAATTGTAGAAGACGATTCAGATATTAACAGATTGCTGCAAAAATTATTAATAAAAGATGGTTATGAAATAGCAGCGGCGTTTTCTGGTACAGAGGGGCAGCTGAGACTGTCGATGGAAAAGTTTGATTTAATGTTATGTGATCTCATGCTGCCTGGGATATCCGGTGAAGAATTAATAAAAGAAGTTAGAAAGCAATATAAATTTCCCATTATTGCATTAACAGCAAAAGGGGCATTGGATGATAAAGTTAATGTATTGGAGTTAGGAGCAGATGATTATATAACAAAGCCCTTTGAGCCAAGGGAATTATTGGCAAGAGTACAGGCACAGTTTCGGCGTATTCAATATATTCAGAATGGTCAAAGCTTGAAAGAGGATGAAAAAACAGAAATTACCTTTCGAAATATTATGCTTGAATTGGATTCCAGGACAGCAGCCGTTTCTGGAATTAAAATGGAACTAACCTATCATGAATTTGAACTATTAAAAATCATGATGGAAAATCCTAAAAAGGTTTTTTCAAAAGAGGCACTTTATGAGCTGATTTGGAAAAATGGATATTATGGTGAGGATAATACAATCAGTGTACATATTAGTAATATTCGTAAGAAAATAGCCCAAATATCTCCGGATGAATATATCAGCACAGTGTGGGGAATTGGTTATCGGCTCAATCTTTAAACTTTCTTTAAACTTTTTTAAGTATTCATTTGAGAAATTACTCTATGATCTATGTTAATAAGCAATAGGCAATAACAACTGCCGATAATAAGCTAAAAAGAAGGGAGTAAAATAATGGATGATGTTATTTTATCAATGAATGGAATCTGCAAAAAGTATGGAAGTGCCATTGCCCTGGATGATGTGAATCTAGAAATAAAACGTGGTGAAATCTATGGACTTGTTGGAAACAATGGAGCAGGTAAAACTACTTTAATGAGATTAATTGCAGGGCACAGTTTTTTAGATACTGGAACGATGACTTTATTTGGAGAGGCAGCACCGGATAATATAAGAAGAAATAGAAAAAGAACGGGGTTTTTAATTGAGGAGCCGGGATTTTTCTTTTCTATGAGTGCAGCGCAGAATCTTGAATATTTCCGTCTCCAATTTGGTGTTCCCGGTAAAGAAATCGTTAATAAAATTCTGCAAGATATAGGGTTAGCTAATGCAGGAAGAAAAAAGTATAAAAATTTTTCCTTAGGCATGAAGCAGAGATTAGGAATTGGCCTGGCGCTTCTTACTTCCCCAGAATTTTTAATTTTAGATGAACCTATTAACGGATTGGATCCGGCTGGTATTATTGAAGTCCGTCAAACACTTCTTTCTATAAATGAAAAACATAATACAACGATTTTAATATCGAGTCATATTTTATCTGAAATGGAGAATATAGCAACTCATTATGGTTTTTTAAGTCAGGGTAAATTACTGGAGAATATTTCAGCAGAACAATTAATGAAAAAATGTAATGTCTATTGGGATATTACGGTTGAGAATGTCAAAGCGATGTGCATGGTACTGGAAAAAGAATTAAGTTATTTTGATTATCAGTGCCACGGTAATAAGCATATACATCTTTTTGAGGGGCTTGACAGCGGAGATAAAATATGTGAGTTAGCGGTTGCAAATCACACCGGGCTGTCAAGTATAGAAAAAAGATCAGTAAATGTGGAAAATTATTATATGAATATCGTGGAGGGATTAAAATATGCTTAACTATATAAAAAGTGAATTTTACAGGACCTTGCGTAATCGTAATTTATATCTGCTGATTGGTATATGCGGGTTACTCATGTGTTCACTTGTCGTTGTTCTGAAATCTTTTACAATTGAACCTAAATTTCCTTACGCCAACACTAGATTTGCGTTATCAAATATCTATGCGCAAATGGAATTATTATTAATGTTTACGGTTGTATTTGCTGTATTTATGCATGATAATGAGGATAAGCAGCATACGATAAAGCATTCTATATCATTCGGAATAAAAAGAAAAATAATTTATATGGCTAGATTTCTTGTGCAGGCAATTGTGAGTTCTATTATTTATATTGTCTTGGTAAGTGTATTTACAGCATTAAGCTACGGTCTTTTAGAGCATCAAAATATCGGGGAGCTGCAAAGCTTAATTCGAGTAAGCATTGGCAGCTGCGCCTGCCTCTTTGCTGGATTGGCAATCACTCACTTTTTCTTAATGAATTTTGAATCTCAGAATATGGCTTATGTATTTACCTTCTCAATTCTGATTATAATACCTTCTATTTTTAATTTATTAGGACGCAAGGTAGAAGTAGTCCGCATAATCAGCAAGGTTTTACCGTTTAATGTAATATCCTATAATGGTCCCTTAGTAAATTTGAAAATGAATGAATTACAGGCAGTACTATATGCCTTATCAATAGGTGTTATTTGGATGACAGTATTTTTGATATGGGGAGTACTTAAGTTTAATCATAAGGAAGTAAGATAAAAGATTTGGGAAGGAAGGATAAGGGCAAATGGTTATTTGTATTATAATTTTAAGTTGTTTATGCATTATTTTTGCTTCCCGTCTTTTCCTTTTAAAAAGAAGTATTCACATGCTGACGAAAGACTTTAAGGAAGCAAAGTCTAATATAAGCGGTGAGCAGCATGTTTATATGCAGTTACCGGATAAAAATTTAGAAGCACTTGCGAAATTACTAAATGAGTATATTGCGGCTTACTGTTGTGAACAGTCTAAGCATAAAATGACAGTAAAATTAATTCGAAATGAAATTACGAATCTATCTCATGATTTACGCACACCTCTTACGTCTATACTCGGATATATGGATTGCCTGGAGGGTGATTTGCTGACTGAAGAGCAAAAGGAAGCAGTACAGGTGATTCGGCAAAGGTCTTACTATTTAAATCAGCTTGTAGAAGAGTTGTACGAATACGCAAGATTGGAAAATAATGAGTATGTTTTAAAATGGGAAAGGATAGATATCTATAAGATATTTAAGGAGCATTTGCTGGAGTTTTACCCTGAATTAGAAAAAAGGAAAATAGATTTTCAGATTGAATTGCCAATGGAGGAAAAACCAATCTGGATTATGGGAGATATCAATTGTATTGAGAGGATATTGCATAATCTAACATCAAATCTAATAAAATACAGCGGCGGTTATGCAAAAGTAATGTTTGAACATAATAGCGCAAATATAAAGATTATTTATAGAACCTTACGGGGTAATCTGACAGATTATGATATTAAGCATATATTTGATCGATTTTATAGAGGTGATTTAAGCGGTAGAGCAATACATGGGAGCGGACTCGGACTTACTATTGCAAAACGGTATACGGAGCAAATGGGTGGCCATGTAGAAGTTTATGGAGATCATACTTTTTTATATTTAACAGTTTATTTTCACTTTACAGATAGTAAAATTAGTGATATAGTACAAAATTAAGATGTGTATATCTTAAAAAAATTGAGAGGAAAGGAGAATTGCCATGAAATATGCAAATAAAAACAATATCGTAAGTAGCGTACAAAATTTAAGGAATAATAATAACAAACAAAATAATAAAATATTATGCTATGACAGCAGTATATGCATAGTTTCTGGTAAGGAAGCTTTCATATAAAGAACCAGGAAGTATCCGGTTTGATAAGTTGATGGCATGATTGTGCCGTCGGCGTTATAAGTAGTGATTTTTTAGAGCCGATTCATTCATATATAATACGAGCGTATTGAGTATGGAAGTCAGGCTCTTTTTGTTTGTAAAAAAGGAGAAAATATGGCTAGATATAGAGAAACAGTATGTAAATATTACGTATCAATAGGAGAATGTAAAAAAGGAAGAGATGCTTCCCATGATCATTATTGCCAAAAATGCAATAAGTACTATCCGCGGGCGCGGGTCAGAAGCATAAATAAGAAAAAGCAGAAATTACTAAAAATCAGAGAAAATGAAAGGTATTAGATAAATGAATTTAGTTGAAGGTAAATATAATACAGCGAAGGTGTTTACGGATGTTGTGGAGGATGTAGCACTGGAGCAAATTAAAACATTGTGTAATCAAGAATATACAAAGGGTTCCCAAATTCGGATTATGCCCGATGTACATGCCGGAGCAGGATGCACCATCGGAACGACAATGACGATTAAGGATGCGGTTGTACCGAATTTGGTAGGAGTGGATATTGGATGTGGAATGGAAACGATTAAAATTAAGAATAAGCAGATTGAGTTGGAAAAGCTGGATAAGCTTATTTATGAGAGGATTCCTTCTGGTTTTAATATTAGGAAAAACGAGCATAAGCTAAATGAGGAAATTGATTTAACACAGTTAAGATGTGTGAAAAAAGGTAAAATTAATTTAGACAGGGCGGTAAAATCATTAGGCACTCTAGGCGGGGGCAATCATTTTATTGAAGCAAATAAAGATGAAGCAGGAGCTATTTATATTGTTATTCACTCAGGGTCAAGACATCTTGGGTTAGAAGTTGCGAACTTTTATCAAGAGCAAGCCCATCAATCGTTAATTCATAATTCAGAGATTCCAAGAACGCTGGCATATTGTAAGGGGCAGCTTATGGAGGATTACATTCATGATATGAAAATAGTGCAAAGATTTGCGATGCTGAATCGAAAAGCAATGATGGATGAATTAATCAGAGGGATGAAATTCAAAATTGAGGAAGAGTTTACGACGATCCATAATTATATTGATACAGATTCTAATATTTTAAGAAAGGGAGCAGTTTCTGCCAAAACCGGAGAGAAATTGTTAATTCCAATCAATATGAGAGATGGTTCCCTAATTTGTATAGGAAAAGGGAATGCAGACTGGAATTTTTCTGCACCGCACGGAGCAGGCAGACTTATGTCGAGAACGCAGGCAAAAAATTCCTACACCGTATCAGAATTTAAAAAGCAAATGAAGGGGATTTATACAACTTCAGTAAATGCAAAGACTTTAGATGAATGTCCGATGGCATATAAAGGGATGGAAGATATTGTGAAGAATATTGGCGATACAGTAGAAATTGTGGATATTATTAAAACAATTTATAATTTTAAGGCTGGTGAAGTATCATAGTTAAATTTGAGAAACGAAATAGTCATTGTTAACCAGCAGGGATAAGGCAGTCACCAATTGAGAATGGACTTCCGGTAAAAATCGAAGGAGCATTTGACTTTAATGATCCTACTTATGTAACTAAGGTATCTTTTGCGGATATCAATATGATTCCTGGAAGTTCTTTTGGTGATTCTAAGGGATATGAGCTTAAAGAAAACTCCAAAATCAAAAGTTTTAAGGCAATTGCTGCCTCTTATACCACATTTGAAGGTGAAAAATGGGAGAATCCATTGTTTCAGGATTTCTGTGATTTATATGAAGGAAAACGTCTGTCGGAGTAATTAAATCTAATAGTCATTTATTGATAACTGGGTGGAATTAAAAAATTCTACTCAGTTATTTTAGTTCAGCTAAAGTAATGAGAACAGCTAGTAATTCACCGGTTGATTTCTGTATTATTCTAAAATATAGATGGAAAAGTTTTTATATTAATAGTATAATAAATAAAATTTAAGCAGTAATTTCTTAAGAAAGGAGAGACAACAAATAATGGCACGCTTAAATTGGTAATTTAGTGTAATTGATATTATTAAAATAGAAGGGTGAGTATAATGAAAAAAAATAAAAGTTTAATATTAATATTCGTAATTTTGGTATTCTGTTTTACAGCATGTGGTATAAAAGAGGAAAAGGATGATGTTTTAAATATTGAGGAAAATGAAATAAATGAAGAAGATGATATAGATGAAGAAAATAATGACATTGCCTATACCATTGTTTCACTTGGTACAAAGCTGAGTATACCAAAGGGATATGAGGTTTGGATTGATGATACAACCGGAGACATATACATAAGTGATCAAAATTTAAATTGGGAATTGGTCATGATTGTAAGGGAGGGTGTTTATGAAGATTCCATGGTGAATCCCGAAGATTTAATGAGTAATATAGACCCGGATGAGGCCAGTATTATTGATACAATAAAGGAAATTGATGTTGAAGGTAAAAAATACGCATATTTTACATTCGCATATAACGATAGTGAAGAGCACAATACCGTTATCTATACCGGGGCAACAGATAAAACCAGAATTGCGATGAACATGCGTATTATTGGTGATATTTCGGATGAAGAAGCAATTGAAGATGTAAATAAAATTTTGAGCCGGATTGAAACAACTGATGAAGCAGATACATTACAAGCAGATTTAGATAAGGCTGATAGAGAACCTATAGGAGTTGCGAAAGATAGCAGCGTATTAAAATGTAATAGTTATGAGGTGAAATTCCAAGTACCGCAAGGTTTTTACTCTGTAAATAACTATGAAGATGAGACAATGAGCACTGAGAGCTTCTTATCAGAAGATGAAGCAGTTGAGGTGAATGTTAATTTAGACATATCTGGAATATGGGAGAATGAGAACGAGTATTTAGATAATGAATTAAAGTCATTTGATAGAGATGATGATTATTATAAAACATTAGATCTTAGTGACATAAAAACGATGGAATGCAATGGATTTAAGGTTTACTATATTTTAGAAAAATATACAATTGAATCTGAAGGAGTTGAGGAGGTTCATCAAAAGATTTATGCAATTATTTCAGTAGAAGGCGGGAATTATTTGACGGTAAGTGCAAGTACATTAAGTGATATTGATTTGACGATTGATGTAATTAAAGATTTCTTTTTCTTAGGGGATAATGATGTGCAATAATAAAATGAAACTTTTTCAATGCATATATATAACTATTATTTTTTTAAGCTTAACCGGATGTGCAGCCAATGAAGTAAAGCAAATACGAAATGTGTCCAGTAAAACCTGTTATGAGAAATACATATCTGATTCAGAGCAAGCAGTAGAAGCTATTGTTGCTGATGGTGTTGAGAAACGGACGGCTTACTTAAATAAGAAAATCAATAAAATTGAGAAGAGATTAGAAAAAAAGTATGAGATACTTGCGGTAAATTTAGGAATCATGGACAAAAAGACGGCCCTTTCAATTGAAAGGGCGTCTGACTATATGTTTCTTACCTATCCAATATTAAAAGGCTTTATTACCAATATTACTGTGAGTGGTGATTTGAGTGAGGATGATAGCATCGCAGCCAAATATGAGAGCTTTACATTTATTCAAAATAAAGCAGAAGAATATATATATCCATTTGTTTTGAAAAAACAAATTGTATTAAACGAACGAGAATTTTTAAATCCAACGCGATTAAATAATTTAATTAAAAAGTCTATTTTGGATGGTCATTGGATGGAGGATACAAATGTCGAAGCTCTGATAGTACATGAAATGTCGCATGCCCTTATCGATGCAATTATATGTCAAAAAAATGGGCTGACGGATCCTATTTATATTTGCGAAGAGAATGCAGAAGCTTTTAGTCAATGCGCCACAGATAGTTTAGCGGCTAACCAGTTCACTGAAAGAGAAATTTGCATTACGGCATATGAAGTTTATAAAAAAAATAATCAAACAGAAGAAAGTTATGAGGATTTCTGCAAAAAAATATCTGATTATGCACTTGGACTGCAGGAGGATGGCGGGTATTCCTATGCTGAGACATGTGCTGAGGCTTGTGTAGATGTTTATTTGCATGGTGAAAATAGTAGTGAACCGGCACGGTTGATTGTTCAAATTCTGAATGATATTTCTATGGTGAAACTTTGATAAAAAGTGCCAAAACTGGTCGTTCATCCCATTTCACGTACCG
>CAYPIB010000015.1:16155-32791 GCA_964410675.1 uncultured Roseburia sp. | reverse complement strand
TAAATATGCTGATGAGCTTTGGGGTCTGTCAAAAGGAAATTTGAATTTTATTAAGAGATAGTGACTACAGCCCAATTTCATATCTCACCACCGAAAGTCAATAATTATTTATCGCAAAACGATAAAAAATTATTGACTTTCAATTTTGATGGTGCTATATTATTATCATAATAAAAACGCGTATATTATTTTTTATGAAAGGATCCTTTTTTATGAACACAAAAGTAACGAAATTAACTAAGCTGTTATTAGATGTAATGTATTATTGTGGCTTTGCAGTCAGCTTCAGTCTGCCGGTTACGCTCAAACTTTATAGTATGATTAATATTTATTTTCAGAGATTTTATTGGCAGCTTTGTATATTATTCTTTTTTTCAGGAATTTTTGCGGTATTGCTTGTAGGAGAACTTCGTAAAATGTTTCGTACAGTTTTAGCCGATGACTGCTTTGTTATGGAAAATGTAAAAAGTCTGCGAAAAATGGGTGTATATGCATTTTGTATCGCAGTGATTACGACATTACGCCTGCTCTTATATGTGACACCGGCAGTTATTATTGTTATTCTTGTTTTTGTGATTGCCGGACTTTTTAGTAAGGTGCTGGCCGAGGTATTTGATACGGCCATAACCTATAAACTGGAAAACGATTTAACCATATAGGAGGGAAAAATGTGATAGTAATTAATCTTGATGTGGTTATGGCAAAGCGTAAGATAGGATTGACGGAACTAGCAAATAAAGTTGACATTACGCTCGCAAACCTGTCCATTTTAAAAAACAATAAAGCAAAAGCAGTCAGACTTTCCACATTAGAAGCAATTTGCAAAGCGCTGGATTGCCAGCCGGGCGATATTCTGCAATATATCCCCGATGATGAGACGCAGTCCGGTACATCATAACAAACAGCAAAAAGAAATAGTAGTTGAAGGAGTATATTATGAATGAAAGCAATGATTTTTTAGAGGAAAATGCAGTACCGGAAACAAAAGAGGTAACAAGCATAGTAAACCAATTTGAATTTTTTGGTGTGGCAAGTATTTTATATAGTATTTTTTACTGCTTCTGCTTATATGAAAATAATTCAGGAATTACAATGCCGTTTTTTGTGGCAGGAAGCTTTGTTTATTTAATTGTTGCGCTTAAAAGATTAGAGATACCCCTGAAAAAGGATAGTTGGTTTTATATAGCGGCAGCAGAGCTTTTGAGTATTTCTAATTGCATGACAGACAGCTGGGTACTGATTTTTTTTAATACAGTTGGATTATGGCTTTTGATTATTAGCTTTTCCATTCATCAGTTTTATCAGGATGAGAAGTGGACACTGGGAAAGCAGCTTGGAACTTTAAGCAGTACAATGTTGTGTACGATTGCCCAAATCGAATATCCATTTCGCAGTATTGCTATTTTTAATAAGAATAGAAGGGAAAGAAAACAGCAGAATGAAAATAACAGCAAAGCTAAATATATTTGGATTGGTATTTTAATTGCAGTTCCGCTTCTATTTATTATTTGTGGTCTTTTAATGAGTGCCGATGCAGTATTTAGAAATATATTAGAAGATGTGTTTCAATATATAAAGATTCCAAAATATTTATTTAGAATACTATTTATGATTCTTTTTGGAATATTCTTTTCCTATTGCGGATTAGTTGAGCTTTCAAAAAGAAGAGCAGAACAAAATATAACTGACAAACGAACATGGGAGCCTTTAATTGCGATAACGGTTACCGGCCTTGTTACTGTTTTATATATATTTTTTAGCGGGATTCAAATCCTTTTCTTGTTTGGCGGCAATATGAAGCTGCCATCAAGCTATACGTATGCAGAATATGCCAGAGAAGGTTTTTTTCAACTATTGTTTGTATGTATGATCAACTTGTTTATTGTACTTCTTTGTTTGGAAAAGTTTCGTGAAAACAAAGTCCTGAAAGGTATCCTGACAATTTTTTCATTATGCACTTACGTTATGATTGCTTCCAGTGCATTTCGAATGTTTATGTATATTAATAATTACTACTTAACATTTTTACGGGTATTTGTTTTATTTATGCTGTTGCTTTTAACTGTTTTGCTCACAGGGCTGCTGCTCTCTATTTATATAAAAGTATTTCCGTTGTTTCGTTACTGTTTAGTAGTAACATCGGTGCTCTATTTACTATTCAGCTTCTCAAAGCCGGATTATTTTATTGCAAAATATAATATTGCTCATTATATGGAAATTGAATATGAGGGACAAAATGGTCTTGTCTGTGATCCTGAGAGAAGACGGTTGGATCTTGATTATTTAATATATAATCTTAGCTTGGATGCGGCCCCGGTACTCGTGGATGTTAAGATATTTACGGGAACACAGCAATACGACTACGCAGGCAGAATTCAAGCAAGGACGAAAGGGATGGGAATTCGGAGCTTTAACTTCTCAAAACATCAAGCAAAAAAATTAATCAGCGATTTAAAGTTGAACAATTAAACTAATTAATTATATAAATTATTTGATAAAATAGAAATATGTATGTTATATATCAGACATATTTCTATTTTATTGCGAAATTTTGTATATAAGTGTTTACTTTTTGAAAAATAGTTTGTATATATTGAATTTATTAATGTTTTGCATTATACTTTACCTAGCAAATTACTATTTTGAGAAGGAAGCAGAATGAATACGATTGGAGAGCCATATGAATTTGCTTAACAGCGAAAGGGATTTTAGTATTTTGATTGTTGATGATGAAAAATCAAATATTGATGTCCTAAGCGGAATACTACGGCCGCATTATAAAGTTTACATAGCAAAGTCGGGAACAGAGGCAGTAAAGAGAGCAAAGGCAAATAAGCCTGATCTTATCTTGCTTGATATTATTATGCCGGAAATGGATGGTTTTGAAGTTCTTTCTATTATGAAAGAGGATGATGCAACAAGGGATATTCCAATTATATTTATTACCGGATTAAATAGTGTGAATGATGAAGAAAGAGGTTTTTTTCTTGGTGCTGTTGATTATATTACGAAACCGTTTAATCATTCGATTGTAAAGGCCAGAGTGAAGAATCATTTACAAATAGTAAAGCAGATGCGTACGATTGAGCGGCTTGGTCTTATTGATGCGCTGACTGAAATACCGAACCGCCGCAGCTTTAACAGCAAATTAAAAAGTAGTTGGGAAACCGCAGTTAAAACTAATTCTCCGATCAGTTTGATAGCAATCGATGTTGATGATTTCAAAAAATATAATGACAAATATGGACACCCTCAAGGGGATGCGCTGTTATTTAACATTGCGCAGGTAATGAAAAAATCACTGTTTCGCGGTACGGATTTTATTGCCAGAATCGGCGGTGAAGAATTTTCCGTTTTATTACCAAATACAGATTTACAAGGTGCAGTTGAAATAGCTAAAAGAATACATTGTAATGTGAATAAGACAAAAATATGTAATAGCAGGGATAATACCATATCAAGCTGCACGGTCAGTATTGGCGTTTCTTCTTTTTGTCCGGATGAAGATTCAGAAATAAAAGTACTTGTAGAAAGGGCAGATGAACTGCTTTATACTGCCAAAGCGAATGGAAAGAACAGAGTGTGCTATTAACTTAACGAAAGCAAAAAAGCCGGGGAAGTGATTATTATGAAGATATTAATGAATAAACCTATATTTCAAGGTGTTGTGCTTGTGTGTGAGGATAACATTATGAATCAAAAAGTAATTCAGCGGCATTTAAACAAAATCGGTCTTGACTGTATTATCGCTGATAATGGGAAAATAGGCACTCAGATTGTGAAGGAGTATATAAAAGAGGGTAAAAAATTTGATTTAATACTAATGGATATTCAAATGCCGATTATGGATGGTTTGACTGCTGCTGACAAACTTATGGAGATGCATGTAGAGACTCCAATCATTGCAATGACAGCAAATGCAGTCACAGATATTGCCGCCTGCTGTTTTGAGCATGGAATGTCTGATTTTCTTGAGAAGCCATTTCCTACGGCAGAGCTATGGGAATGTCTGATGAAATTTTTAAAGCCAGTAAAAATGGTTCCGCTAAATATGGTACAAAAGTTTGGCAATACAGGAAAAATTATCGATGAGTCGATTGGAATAGAACGTTCTGCCGAAGATGAAACACTGTACGCTAATATTAAAAAGGATTTTCTTCGTTATAATAAATCGACATTTAATAATTTAAGACTAGCTATTGAAGAAGACAATATTGTCTTAGCTCATAGAATATGCCATTCCTTAAAAAATACCGCTGCTCTCGTTGGTGCGGTAAAGCTGCAAGTAATTGCGATGGAAGTGGAACAGGTACTTGCCGGTAATGCTTCACAGCTAAAGGAAGAGCAAATGCTTGCTTTAAAAGATGCGATAGATGAAGTACTTGATCTTTTACAGCAGCAAGAGGCGGCCTCAGATAATGAAGATGATATTATCTTGGATGGAGATGTACAGCTTGATAAAGCAGTTGTAAAAAACCTGTTTGATGCATTAACTCCACTGTTACAATGCGGTGACTCGGACAGTATTGATTATTTGGATGAAATAAAAATAAAGCTCATACCGCTTAAACCGAGGAGTGTAGAGTTAGCAGATGAAATCTATAATTATAATTTTGATAATGCACTGGCAATCATTGACGAGATTAAAGTTGATATCGGAATTAGTTAAAGTATAATACGATTATGGATAAATTTAAAACACAGTGCTATAATGAACCAAATAGGACTTGTGAGTTCATTTTATTTGGAGGTAAAGTGTAATGAATGTTCTCGTAATTAATTGCGGCAGTTCTTCCTTAAAATACCAGCTGATCAATAGTGACAGTGAGGAAGTGCTGGCAAAGGGTATATGCGAAAGAATCGGAATTGAAGGCAGTGCCATTATTCATCAGCCTGAGGGTGGTGAAAAGGTTACAACCGAGGTAAGCCTAAAGGATCACACGGATGCTGTTCGATATGTGATAGAAAAATTAACAGATACTGAGGTTGGAGTTGTAAAAACATTAAAGGAAATTGATGCAGTCGGGCACCGTGTTGTACATGGGGGCGAAAAGTTTGCCGGCAGTGTTGTGATTGACAAGGAAGTATTACAGGCAATTGAGGAGTGCAATGATTTAGCGCCGCTTCACAATCCGGCTAACTTGATTGGGATTCATTCCTGCCAGGAGATTATGCCCGGAGTGCCTATGGTGGCAGTATTTGATACGGCATTCCATCAAACGATGGATCAAAAGGCTTATCTTTACGGGCTTCCATATGAATATTATGAAAAACATAAAATAAGACGCTATGGTTTTCATGGGACAAGCCATGATTTTGTTTCCGGCAGGGCGGCTCAAATCATCAAAAAGTCAAGAGATGATTTAAAAATTATTGTTTGCCATTTGGGAAATGGTGCTTCCATTACCGCAGTTAAAAATGGAAAGTCGATTGATACTTCGATGGGATTTACACCATTAGAGGGATTGATAATGGGGACGCGTTCGGGAGATATGGACCCGGCGATTCTCAGCTTTCTTTGTGAAAAAGAAAATTTGACAGCCAGTGAAGTCATTGATATCTGCAATAAAAAGTCAGGTGTTTTAGGATTGTCAGGCGGATTATCAAGTGATTTTAGAGATTTGGCACAGGCAGCCGAGTCAGGTAACGAATTGGCGAAGGCGGCACTTGAAACATATGCTTACCGTGCGGCAAAGTATGTCGGCGCTTATGTGGCAGCAATGAATGGTGTTGATATTATTGCTTTTACAGCCGGTGTCGGAGAAAATAATACGGCAGTCCGGACGGAGATATTAAAATACTTTGATTATCTGGGTGTGGAAATAGATGAAGAGAAGTCAGCCATACGCGGGGAAGAGCTCGTGATTTCAAAAGCAAGCTCGAAGGTTACTGTTATGGTAGTACCGACAGATGAAGAACTAGCGATTGCCAGAGAGACTGTAAAACTTATATAGGCCTGCAAGAAAGAAGTGAAGTAATACGATGAAAAAACGAATACTGAAATATATGACATATATAGATGAGGTTCTTTTGCATAATAATACCGGACTGACTTATGACGAAATTTTAAAAGAGCATATCACACAGATAAAGTTTTTTGCCCATGAGCGGCTCATTCACTTACTTGTAACTATTGCATTTGCATTGTTTGCCTTTGGGACTTTTTTTATGACTGTTATAGCATTTAGTCCGAGTCTCGTGCTTTTATTATTTGCTATTTTAATATTGCTGATACCTTATATCATGCATTATTATTTGTTGGAAAACGGAGTGCAGAAAATGTATCGTCAATACGATGAACTTCTTAAATTAATCCGTGGCCAAAAGATAAATAAGAACTAATTAACTGCATAAAATAAATTTATGTTACTAGAAAAGGAGAGATAAATATGTCAGAATTAAAAGGAACAAAAACAGAAGCTAATTTATGGGCGGCATTTGCCGGCGAATCACAGGCCAGAACGAAATATTCTTATTTTGCCTCAAAAGCAAAAAAGGATGGTTATGTGCAGATTGCTAATTTATTTGAGGAAACTGCAAATAATGAAAAAGAACATGCTAAAATTTGGTTCAAGCTATTGCAGGGTATCGGTACAACAGAGGATAATTTACAAGCTGCTGCAAGCGGTGAGAATGATGAATGGACCGATATGTATAAGCGTTTTGCTGAAGACGCAAGAAAAGAAGGGTTTGATAAAATTGCTGATTTATTCGATGGAGTTGCAGCAATTGAAAAAGAACATGAAGAACGTTTTTTAAGACTCATTGATAATATACAAAAGGACAATGTATTTTCAAAGGAAGGCGATATTGTTTGGAAATGCAGTAATTGCGGACATTTTCACTACGGTAAGGAAGCTCCGGAGGTTTGTCCGGTCTGTGATCATCCAAAGGGATATTTTGAGCAGCATATTGTAAATTATTAAAAATATTAATTTGGAGAGAAGGAATGGACAAAGTAGAAGCGGTTGTATTTGATATGGATGGTGTCTTGTTTGACACGGAACGGGTTTATACAGAAGCTTGGTATGAAGTGGGAGGCCGCCGCAGCATGAAGGATTTAGAAGAAGTTGTTCTTCATTGTGTCGGCTTAAATCATACGGATGCCAGAAAGTATTTTAAGGAAAAGTATGGACAGGATTTTCCGGTTGAGCAGTTTACAAATGAAACATCAAAACGATTTCATGAGCTGATTGAAGAAAATGGATTGCCGGTCAAACCGGGCGTTTTAGAAATGCTTCAGTATCTTAAGGAAAAGGGAATCAAAACAGCAGTTGCCTCTTCCAGCAAAAGAGAGAACATTAACCGCCATCTAGGTGAGGCTGGGTTTTTACAGTATTTTCAGTACTTAATCGGCGGTGACATGGTAGAGCATGGCAAACCACATCCAGATATATATTCAAAAGCTTGCAAAGGGCTTGGTGTTTTACCGGAGCATGCAATTGCTGTCGAAGACTCTCCAAATGGAATCCGGTCAGCCTCCGGTGCCGGAATTAAAACGATTATGATACCGGATTTAATTGAACCGACTTCAGAAATAGAAGCTCTTCTATATAAAAAGTTTGATACTATGCACCAGTTGCATGATTTCTTAAAAGTTAATATATAAAATAAATTAAAATATGTATTTTTCCCATAAAGTGTTATTTTTGATGCAAATGGGGAAAATACATATTTTAAGTTATAGTTATCTATGAAATCTTTCTAAAAAATTGCTAAATGCCCTTTGCAAATAAAAATCAAGAGCATATAATGAATCTTTAGCGATAAGGAGGAGTGTTATGTTAAAAATATTAAAATTTGCAAAAAAGTCTTGGTACGTAATGATTATTATTGTGCTTTTACTTTTTGTACAGGCAAATTGTGACCTTGCACTGCCGGAGTATACCTCTGACATTGTCGATGTTGGTATTCAGTCAAAAGGTATTGACAGTGCTGTTTTAGAAAAAATGCGTCCGGAGACATATGAGGCGCTTACTTTATTCATGGATGAAAAAGAGGAGCAGCTTTTTTCTAGCAGCTATGAGTTAAAGGATGATTTATATGTACTTACCAAGACGGAAGAGGATGGTAATTTTGATTCTTTAGAAGAGCTTATGGTAGAAAAGGAAATGCTTCTTTTTATGCTTGATTCTGAGGGAGAAGAGGCAGATGCCGTCAAGGCACAAATGCTCGAAGAAATGGGATTGCCCGAGGATACAGAGCTTTTAACTGCATTTTCAATGATGCCAAAAGAAAAGGTATTGGAAATTGGCGATGCTATTATTGAGAAGTTAGAGGATATGTCAGAGATGGTGTCAAAATCTGCGGCAATTTCTTTTGCGGCGGCAGAATACGACGAGCTCGGCATCAATGTCGATAAAATCCAAATGAACTACTTAAGAAATAAAGGGCTGTCCATGTTGGGGATTGCAGTCATTGGTATGATTGTGGCAGTATGTGTAAACTATTTATCATCGAAACTTGCAGCTAAAACCGCGCGCGAGCTTAGAAACAGAGTGTTTAAGAAAGTCGTTTCTTTGTCTAATGAAGAAATAAACAGCTTTTCCACTTCTTCCTTAATTACGAGATGTACGAATGATATCCAGCAGGTGCAGATGGTTCTTACGATGGTCTTTAGGATTGTTGCTTATGCGCCTCTCATTGGAATCGGCGGTATTATTAAGGTTGTTAATACACAGACACAGATGTCTTGGATTATTGCTGTTGCAGTTGCTGCAGTGTTATTACTTGTTGCCGTGTTAATGGTAATTGCAATGCCTAAATTTAAGAAGATGCAGACTCTCATTGATAATCTGAACCTTGTTTCAAGGGAAACACTTACCGGTATTTCAGTTATTCGTGCTTTTGGAAGAGAGGAGTATGAGCAGGAGCGTTTTGAAAAGTCCAGTAAAAATCTGATGAACACACAGTTGTTTACGCATAGAGCGATGGCATTTATGATGCCGACGATGATGTTTATTATGAATGCAGTGACGGTACTAATTATTTGGGTTGGTGCCAAAGGTATTGATTTAGGTAATTTGCAGGTTGGCGATATGATGGCATTTATTACATATACAATGCAGATTGTTATGGCATTTTTAATGATTACAATGGTATCGGTAATGCTGCCAAGAGCTGCTGTTTCTGCGGTTCGTATTGATGAAGTGCTAAAGACCAAAACAAATATTAAGAATACAAAAGAACCAAAGGAATTAACCGAAGCAGCCAAGGGTGTTGTTTCTTTTGAACATGTAAACTTTTCCTATCCGGGTGCCGATGAGGATGCTCTTAAGGATATTACTTTTACAGCAAATCCGGGAGAAACTACGGCAATTATTGGCAGTACCGGATGCGGAAAGACAACATTGGTGCAGCTGATTCCGCGTTTATTCGATGTAAGAAGCGGTGCCGTTAAAGTAGATGATGTCGATATTAGAGAACTAGATATGGCATTGCTGCGCCGACAGATTGGATATGTACCACAAAAGGGTATTTTATTTTCCGGTACAATCAAGAGCAATATCGGTTTTGGCGAAGAAGATCCACAGATGAGCAATATTGAAGAAGCGGCTAAAATTGCTCAGGCAGAAGAATTTATTTTAGAGAAGCCGGACCTTTATGAAGATCATATTGCCCAAGGCGGAAGTAATGTTTCAGGCGGACAAAAGCAACGTTTATCAATTGCAAGAGCCATTGCCAGAAATCCTAAAATTTATATATTCGACGACAGTTTTTCGGCACTTGACTATAAGACCGACCAGGTACTAAGAAAAGCGCTGAATACTAAGACAAAGGATGCCACTGTTATTATTGTGGCACAGCGGATAAGTACGATTTTACATGCAGATAAAATATTAGTACTCGATGACGGTGAGATAGTTGGTATTGGAACTCACGAAACGCTTCTTGCAGAAAATGAGGTCTATAGACAGATTGCAGCCAGTCAGCTGTCAGAAGAGGAATTAAATAAAACAAGTCATAAGCCGGCTGGAAAGGAGGAAGCATAATATGAGTGATGATAAAAATGTGCAAAGAAAAGGTCCAAGAGGCGGTCACGGTCCGGGCGGCGGAATGATTGCAACAGAAAAAGCCAAAAATTTTAAACAAACCTTTAAAAAGCTTGTAAACTATTTAGGAAAATATCATATAGCGATTTTAGTTGTTATGGTTTTTACAATCGGAAGTACCGTATTTAATATTATCGGACCAAAGGTACTTGGTAAGGCAACGACTGAAATTTTTAATGGACTCGTCAGTAAAGTAAATGGCGGTGCAGGAATTGATTTTACGAAGATTGCTCAAATTTTGCTGACTCTGTTAACACTGTACGCAATTAGCATGATATGCGGATATGTGCAGGGCTTTGCAATGACTAATATTTCACAAAAGGTAGCATTTCGGATGAGAAAAGAAATCTCAGTAAAAATCCATCGGCTGCCGATGAATTATTATGATAATACCACATACGGTGAAATATTATCTCGTATTACAAATGATGTTGACACACTTGCGATGAGCCTTAATCAGACGATTACACAGCTTGTCAGCAGTCTTGCAACGATGATAGGTGTTTTAATTATGATGCTTACAATCAGTCCGCTCATGACCGTGATTGCGTTACTGATTTTACCGGTTTCAGGTGCCTTAATCGGATTGATTATTAAACGTTCACAAAAGTATTTTATCAAGCAGCAGGAATATCTTGGTCATGTTAACGGTCAGGTAGAAGAAGTATTCGGCGGCCATCAGGTCGTAAAATTATTTGGTGCCGAGGAGTCTTTTGTTGGTGAATTTAACGATGTTAATAATGAACTTTATGATTCCGCTTGGAAGTCACAGTTCTTTTCCGGTATGGCACAGCCGATTATGGGCTTTGTAGGAAATATTGGGTACGTAGCGGTAGCGGTTATCGGTGGTTTCCTAAATATTAAGGGTGCCATTGAGGTTGGAGATATTCAATCATTCATTCAGTATGTCAGACAATTTACACAACCGATTGTTCAGATTGCACAAGTTTCAAGCCAACTCCAGTCTACAGTTGCGGCAGCGGAAAGAATTTTTGAATTTTTGGATGAAGAGGAAGAAACACAGATTGCCGATAATCATGCTCCGATCAGTGCATCAGAATTAATTGGTGATGTGACATTTGAAAATGTTAAATTCGGGTATCAGCCGGATAAAGATATTATTCATAATTTTTCGGCATCGGTAAAGCAGGGACAGAAAATAGCAATTGTAGGGCCTACTGGCGCAGGCAAGACAACTATGGTAAAATTACTTATGCGTTTTTACGACGTCAAGGAAGGTGCCATTTTATTGGATGGTCATAATATTAA
The DNA here is from genome assembly GCA_964410675.1 of uncultured Roseburia sp. Classification (GTDB taxonomy): domain Bacteria; phylum Bacillota; class Clostridia; order Lachnospirales; family Lachnospiraceae; genus RGIG3040. The sequence goes on along the minus strand of CAYPIB010000015.1, from coordinate 21,470 downwards.
GAACTTTGACCGGACCGAGCTGAGAGAAGCGTTCGGTATGGTTTTACAGGACACATGGCTGTTTAAAGGATCTATTATGGAAAATATCAGGTACGGACGGTTAGATGCAACCGATGAAGAGGTAGTCGGAGCGGCGAGGGCAGCACATGCGCATCACTTTATTCAGACATTGCCGGGCGGATACCAGATGGAGTTAAACGAAGAAGCGTCTAATGTCTCCCAAGGACAAAAACAGCTTCTTACTATAGCAAGGGCGATTCTGGCAGATAACCGGGTGCTTATATTAGATGAGGCTACAAGCAGTGTAGATACTCGTACCGAAGTTCGGATTCAAAAGGCGATGGACTATCTAATGGAAGGACGCACTAGCTTTATTATTGCCCATAGACTTTCTACCATTCGAAATGCTGATTTAATTTTGGTAATGAAGGACGGAGATATTATAGAACAAGGCGGACATCAGGAATTAATGTCACAAAACGGATTTTATGCAAATCTGTACAATTCACAATTTGAAGTAAGTGCTTAAATAATAAAAAAGAGAGGCTGTTCATGAACATTCAACTTCCACGCAATGTAGAGAATATTATAAATACATTACAGGCAGCAGGGTATGATGCTTATGCTGTGGGGGGCTGTGTCAGGGACAGTCTCTTAATGCGTAAACCGGATGATTGGGATATTACGACATCGGCATTGCCGGGCCAGGTAAAAGACATCTTTAAGCGTACGATTGATACAGGTATTAAACATGGTACAGTTACAATACTGCTGCCGGCAGAGGATAGTGCAAGGTGGGATACCTATGAAGTGACAACGTATCGGGTTGACGGTGAATACGAAGACAGCCGGCATCCGAAGGAGGTTACCTTTACTCCTGATTTAAGAGAGGATTTAAAGCGGCGTGATTTTACAATTAATGCCATGGCATATAATAACAGAACCGGTCTTGTAGATGAGTTTGACGGAATTGGCGATTTAAAAAAGCAAATTGTGAAAGCGGTCGGTAATCCCTGTGAGCGTTTTACCGAGGATGCCCTGCGGATGATGCGGGCTGTCCGTTTTGCCGCACAGTTGGGCTATGAAGTAGAGCCCCGGACAAAAGAAGCGATCAGGAGGCTGGCAGGGGATTTAACAAAAATCAGTGCGGAACGGATACAGGTGGAATTAGTAAAGTTAGTGACATCTAACCATCCGGAGCAGATGCGGCTGTTATATGAAACCGGAATTACAGAAGTGATTTTACCGGAATTTAATGATGCAATGGAAACAAAGCAGAATCATCCCCACCATAGATATAGTGTAGGCGAACACATTCTAAAGTCGATGGTTAGTATTAAGCCGGACAAGGTACTTAGGCTGACAATGTTATTTCATGATATCGGAAAACCAAAGGTAAAAACAATTGGTGAAGATGGATTCGATCATTTTTATAATCATAGTGAGATTTCGGCAGAAATTGCGCAGCAAGTTCTGAAGCGGATGAAATTTGATAACGATACGATTGATAAAGTATTTCGATTAGTTTTATTTCATGATTATAAAATCGAACCTCAAAAAAAGTATGTACGCCGTGCAGTCAATCGGATTGGCGGGGATATTTTCCCCCTGCTGTTTGATGTAAAGCATGCGGATGCTATGGCACAAAGCGACTATATGCGCTCAAAAAAAATAGAAGAAATCAAAGTTATTAAAGAATTATATGAAGCGGTTATGGAGGCGAAAGAGTGTGTTTCCATGAAGGATTTAAAGATAAACGGCAATGATTTGTTAAAGCTGGGACTAAAGGGACCGCAGATAGGAGCGGCTCTTAATGATATGCTGGAAGAGGTACTTGGGGATAACGATAAAAATAACCGAGAGTATTTATTGCAGTGTGCCGAAAAAATGTTAAAAGAAACTAACTCATAATTCGAAACTTCCTCTCATAAGATTAGTATTGACTAATTGATTGGGGGAAGTACAGTGAATGACAGAGCAGTATCATTGCTTGATAATTATGAGTTTACAGTAACAAAGACGAAAAAGGGCAGAGGGGCTATTATTTTAGAGACCAATCAGGGATTAAAGCTGTTTGTAGAATATAATGGTCCAAAAGACAAAGTACTGAATCAAGAACGCTTGATGACGCATGTCAAAAATTCAGGCTTTCCTTGGATTGATTGTTTTGTCTTAAATAAAGAAAATGAGATTTTGACAATAAATTATGATGGGAAGGCATATGCGGTAAAGGATTATTATGATGCCGGTGAATGCAGCGTTACAGACAGAAAAACATGTATAGCCGCGGCGGTATCGCTGGCAAAGCTGCACCTTTCGATGCGTAATGTTCCGCTTGATTTTAGTGATACTATTTCTACTGAAATGATGGACGGAGAATTCAAAAAGCGTAATATGGAACTTGGCAGAGTCCGCAGCTTTATTCGGAAAAAGGCTGATAAAAATGATTTTGAACTGGAATTTTTACAATATTTCAGTTATTTTGAGGCTCAGGCAAAAGATGCATCGATGCACATGGAGCGCCATGTGATGGATACGCTGTGTAAGAAAATAATAGAAAACAGCATGTTTTGTCATGGTGATTGTTCTCACCATAATCTCCTGTTAGAAAACGGTCAATTTTTTATTGTCAATTTTGAAAGATTCAGACAGGATATTCAAGTAAAGGATTTGGTGCTTTTTCTTCGTAAAATTTTAGAAAAAAACAATTGGTCCTCGACTCTTGGAATGGATATTGTTAACACATATAAGGACACAGCAGGACTCGAATATGAGGAGCTTTCTTACATCTATGCGCGTTTGATTTACCCAGAGAAATTTTGGAAAATTGCAAATGGTTATTTAAATCAGAGAAAGTCGCTTCCGGCTAAGCGGCAAGGAGAAAAATTACATAAATTATTATCTGGTGAATCAAAAAGACAAGAATTTTTAAAAGCATTTGCAGATCAGTATTTGTGAATAATTGAAGGAACTGGTTTTGTTTCCAGTTAAAAAATGATATACTACCTTAAAGATATATAGAGGAGGAACGTATGAAAAAAATTAAGCTGGCTTTGTTTATTGGCTTATTTTGTCTTTTGAGTGGCTGCCAAAGTAATGGCGGGCCAGAAGAGACAGGAGATGTACTTAAGGAAGAAACAAAATTGGATAAAGCAGATTCTTTAGACCGGGCGGTTGTTTTAAAAATAGACGAAAAAAATACAAAGGTTTCCTTCAAAAATTTATCGACAGGCAGAAATTATACCCTAAATTATGATGGAACGACTAGTATAAAAAATCGTTTTGAAGAAGAAATTGTACCGGGGCAGTTAAAAGCTGGAACGGTTGTTCATGTTACCTTTTTAAAGGGCAAAAAGCTGGCCAGAAACATTCTTACGGATTCTACTTGTATGAATACGGAAGCGGCTGATAATTTTAAGATTAACAGTGCTTCTAAAACTATGATGATTGCAGAAAAACAATATGAACTGGCTGATAACTTAGCGGTAATTTCAAATACCCGTGAAATTGATTTAATGGAAATAGACAGTTGTGATGTCCTTGGCATAAATGCAGAAGACAGAACAGTATACAGCATTGTTGTCGAAAAAGGTCATGGCTATGTCCGGCTTTTAAATGATGAATATTTTATTGGCGGCTTTGTCGAGGTAGGACAGAGTATTATTAAACCAATTACAGAGTCGATGCTTTTAGTCGTGCCGGAGGGTACATATATATTGCAGGTGAGCAACGACGGATATGGCGGAGAAAAGGAAATTGTTGTTGAAAGGGATAAAGAGCTTCAGGTTGACTTATCCGGATTAAAGGGAACGCAGGATAAAAAGCTCGGGAAAATTGTCTTTACAATTTCTCCGGCCAATGCTCAGCTTTTTATTGATGGAAAAGAAATAGATTACAGCCAGCCGGTGGAATTAGAGTATGGAGTTCACCGGATGGTATTAAAGGCAGAAGGGTATTCTACCCTCAGCCAATATATTAAGGTGGGACAGGCCTCTGCTAATATTGATGTGACAATGCAGCAGGGTGAAAGCACAACGGTAGATGATACAGATAAAACGATAGACACAAGTGTAAGCAACAATACGGTAACAACCGGTAATTCGACAGACAAAAGCAATCCGCTTTCGGAGTATTCTATTTACATTGACGCACCGGATGGAGCTGAATTATACTTAGATGGAAGTTATGTAGGAATTGTGCCGGTTAAGTTTACAAAAGTAAGTGGCAGCCATACGATTACATTGCGTAAAAACGGGTATCAGACTAAAAGCTATACGCTTCAGATTGATAGTACGAGTAAGGATGTGACATATTCCTTTTCTGAACTCGTAGCTTCCGCGGCGGCTGCTGATACAGATACCAATAAGACACAATAAAACTAAATAATACAAAAAAAGGAAACAGGAGGATATGAAATGAATTACAAAAACGTATATCAAGATTGGATTTCGAATCCGTATTTTGATGAAGATACGAAAGCAGAATTAAAAGCAATTGAGGGTAATGAAAAAGAAATTGAAGACCGTTTTTATAGAGAGCTGGAGTTTGGTACAGCTGGTCTGCGCGGTGTTATCGGTGCGGGTACTAACCGTATGAACAGCTACACGGTACGTAAAACAACACAGGGACTGGCAAATTATATCATTACCCAGGGCGGTAAGGATAAGGGCGTTGCGATTGCCTATGATTCAAGACGCATGAGTCCGGAGTTTGCCAATGAGGCGGCTCTTTGCCTGGCAGCTAACGGCGTAAAGGCTTATATTTTTGAATCACTGAGGCCGACACCGGAGCTTTCCTACGCAGTCCGTAAATTGGGCTGTATTGCCGGTATTAACATTACTGCAAGTCATAACCCGCCGGAGTATAACGGCTATAAAGTATATTGGGAGGACGGCGCTCAGATTACCCCTCCTCACGACAGTGGTATTATGGGTGAGGTAGCAAAAGTAACGGACTATAATACTGTTAAGACGATGGATGAAGAAGCGGCAAAGGCAGCAGGACTTTATCAGGTTATCGGCGCAGATATTGATGATTCTTATATTGAAGAATTAAAAAGCCAAGTGATCAACTGGGAGGCAATTAAAGAAGCCGGAAAAGACATTAAAATCGTATATTCTCCGCTTCATGGAACCGGAAATATTCCGGCACGCCGAGTAATGGACGAGCTTGGTTTTAAAAACGTATATGTTGTGAAAGAACAGGAATTACCGGACGGAGAGTTTCCGACCGTTTCTTATCCAAATCCTGAATCAGAGGAAGCTTTTGAATTGGGTCTTAAGCTGGCAAAGGAAGTAGATGCTGATCTTGTTCTT
>CAYPIB010000015.1:0-16145 GCA_964410675.1 uncultured Roseburia sp. | reverse complement strand
ATCCGGATGCCGATCGTCTTGGCGTTTATGTAAAGGACAGCAAAAGCGGTGAATATATTACTTTAACCGGTAATATGTCAGGCTGTCTGCTTGCTGATTATGAAATCGGCCAAAGAAAAGAAAAGAAAGGCCTTCCGGATGATGGAGCCCTCATTAAAACTATTGTAACAACAAATATGGCGGATGCAATCGCAAAAGAGTACAATATCAATTTAATTGAAGTATTAACCGGATTTAAGTATATTGGACAGCAGATATTAAATTTTGAACAAACAGGCAAGGGAACCTATTTATTTGGTTTTGAGGAAAGCTATGGCTGTCTTATCGGTACTCATGCCAGAGACAAGGATGCGATTGTGGCAACAATGGCGCTTTGTGAGGCCGCAGCTTACTATAAGACAAAGGGTATGACCTTATGGGATGCTATGACTGCTCTTTACGAGAAATATGGCTATTACAAGGATGATATTGAGGCAATTACATTAAAGGGAAAAGAAGGATTACAGAAAAATCAAGTTCTTTTAACTTGTTTTCATATTCTATTGCTTTTAAATGTCTACTTTTATCCTTATTTTGCCATAGAAAATCTATATCTTTTAATATTCTTTTCTTCAATACTTTATAATCATGTGATTCAAATTCAGGATATTTTAAATAACCTGCGTGAAAATCCACCGGCAAAATTTGGGGATTATTCTGTTACTTCTGCAAGAGATTATAAGACAGGCATTGTTAAGGATATAAAGACAGGCGAGGAAAGTCAGACCGGTCTTCCAAATTCAAATGTACTTTATTATGATTTGACAGATGATGCTTGGCTGTGTGTCAGACCATCAGGAACAGAGCCAAAGGTTAAATTTTACTATGGAATTAAAGGAACTTCATTAGAAGATGCAAATGCAATCTCAGCCAAATTTGGAAAAGAAATTGTTTCCATGATTGAGGCTATGCTTGCATAGGACGGGAAAGAGATGTCAGAAAAAGATTATTCGGTATTACAAGAAACATATACAATCGAAGATTTTTGCAGTATTGTTGCCAGCTTACGAGGGGAAAATGGTTGTCCGTGGGATAAGGTCCAGACTCATGCGTCCTTAAAATCATGTATGACGGAGGAGGCAGCCGAAGTATTGGCAGCCATCCGTATTCTCGACAATACCGGCAATCCTGAAAATCTAAAAGAAGAACTTGGCGATGTTTTGCTGCAGGTTGTTATGCATAGCCAAATTGCATATGAGGAAGGTTATTTTACATTTTCGGATGTAATTAATGAAGTGTGCCGTAAAATGGTCCGCCGTCATCCTCATGTGTTTGGTACCGCAGAGGCAGCAAGTCCGAGGGAGGCATTACAAAACTGGGAAGCAATAAAAAAAGAAGAGAAAGCCGGACAAGATTGGGTACAAACACCGCTTCGCGATATTCCGTTAGAATTTCCTTCTTTAGCGAGGGCTCAGAAGGTTCAGAAAAAAGCAGACAAGCTTTATGAACCGATGCCTGCAGTCCATGAGTCTATTACCGCTATACGCGGTGTATTAGATGCACTGGAGGCGGCAGAGGAGAATGGGGCCGATACAAATGCTTCAGAAGCTGTTTCAGAGCTTTTGTGGCACACTGTTAATTTGGCGAAAGAGACATCCGTATCGGCAGAACATGCACTATTCGATAAAATAGACGCATTTATTGACAAATATGAAAACAATTAATCATCCTATGTCATATGAATTATGGATAAATACGAAGTATTTCATAATAATGCCCTAAAATAGCCACTTTTTTCTTGACAAATTATTCAAAATAGAATATAAATGTTTATAGGCGTTTTAAAAACGGTAAAAAATCAAATAGAATCCAGTAAGAGGAGGAGTTCATAATGAACAAAACAGAATTAGTTGCAGCTATCGCTGATCAGTCAGAAATTTCGAAGAAAGATGCAGAGAAAGCTTTAAAGGCTTTTACAGACATTGTTAGTGATGAGTTAAAGAAAGGCGGAAAGGTTCAATTAGTTGGATTTGGTACTTTCGAGGTAACAGAAAGAGCTGCAAGAGAAGGAAGAAATCCTCAGAGCGGTGAAGTGATGAAGATCGCAGCTTCAAAAGCTCCTAAATTCAAAGCTGGTAAAGCTTTAAAGGATTTAGTAAACGGTAAATAAGAAAATTACCCTAAAGGAACCTCTAAGAGGTTCCTTTTTCTAGTTTAGGTGTTTCGCAATCACCTATTAAGCTTTTTGAATAGTTAAAAAATAAATAGAAAGAGAGAAATGGGATGAGACTTGATAAGTATTTAAAGGTATCTCGGTTGATTAAGCGGAGAACGATTGCGAATGAGGCTTGTGATGCGGGACGGGTTATGGTGAATGACAGGGTTGCGAAGGCAAGTGTTGATATTAAAGCAGGCGATACAATTACGATTAATTTTGGTAATAAAGAAGTGAAAGTAGAAGTGCTTTATGTGCAGGAAACTGTGAAAAAAGAAGAGGCAAAGGAAATGTTCCGCTATTTATAAACATATTTTATCCTTTCAGAGAATATACTTTCAAAAAGGCGGCCGGTGCCAAAGAAAGTGACTGGAGGAATTATTATGGAAGATATGAGTAACGGAAAACAGCGCACCCATAAGTTTATGCTGACAAATAGAAGGACATGTATGGTGAGCGGTGTTTCAGATGTATTGTCTTTTGACCTGACGGAAGTATTGCTGGAAACTGACCAGGGAATGCTGATGATAAAGGGCAGTGACTTGCATGTGAATAGGCTTACTCTGGAAAAAGGTGAAGTGGATATAGAAGGCAAGATCGACAGCCTTACTTATTCAGAGGCTGCAGGCTATTCAGCAAAGGCAGAATCCCTCTTTGGAAAGCTGTTCAAGTAATATGAGTTCAGAAATCATGAATCAGATTTATTTTCTTATTTGTTCCGTATTTACAGGGATTATTATAACGCTCGTTTATGACGGTATAAAAATTATCAGAGAGGTAATTAAGCACAATGGATTCTTTATAGCGTTAGAAGATGTATTGTTCTGGATATTTGCCTCCCTTTTTCTGTTTATGATGCTTTATCGTGTAAATGATGGAACAGTAAGATGGTTTTCCATAGCCGGTTCCGGCGTAGGCATGTGGATATACAAAAAAGCAGCGGGTCAATATGTTGTGGAAATTATGTCAACAATTATTAATAAGACACTACATTTAGTATTTCGTTTTTTATCACTTATTTTCAGTCCTATAAAATGGGTCATTTGCAAGGTATTTGCAGTCTTTAAAAAAATAAAAAAGTTTATTATTATTGGAAATGATAAGCTCAAAAAGAAGTTGACGCATGACATAAAAAAGGTTAAGATAGTTTTATGTAAACGTCAACAGTGTCAACATAGCATGGAAGAGGGAAGTGAGAAAAGGAGATATGAGAGTACATCGAAAAGTAGCCTTCCGGGCAAAAAGACAACAAAATAAGATGGGTATGTTTCTGGTTTCCATGGTTGTTTTTATGATGCTTGTAGTGGTTTCCATTAAAAGCTATGACCTAATCCAGAGACAAAAGGAGTACGATGTCCGTATCTCTACATTAAATGAGGAGATTGCGACAGAACAAAAGCGAACAGAAGAGATTGAAGAATTCAAAAAATATACACGGACTAAAGCTTACATAGAGGAAGTTGCCAAGGATAAGTTAGGACTTGTCCGGGATGGTGAAATTATATTCAAAACGGATAATTAACGCTGATAATAATAAATCAGCGTTTTTTATATCATAGGAAAGGAAAGAGGACTTTCCTTTCCTATGATATAAAAACCCTCCGGGAGATGCGCACTCGCGCGATGTTGTAATTCGCCGCGAAGCGGCCGCGCTCAGCGCGAGATTCTGCTTTGCAGAATCTTATTTTTTGCATCTAATATTATTGCAGAATCTTTCTTATATTCTGCGTCCAAGCTTTGACAAAGTTTTTATGGGACATGCTATATAATAGACTGGCAAATGGCAATAAATGGCAGGAGGTAGTCTATGAAATTAAAAGCAGATGAAAAAAACGAAGATACCTGTGGATTTGTTCTTCCTGAATATGGAAAAAGGAAATTAATTGCATATGCTGAATCATTTGAAGAGTTATCAGAGGGTTACTCTTCATTGCTTGGTGCAGAATTAATTGCTTCAAAACAGGAATTGGTGGAATGTCAGGAAAGGAAAGAAAATAATCTCGTAATTGCGAGACAATTAAAAGAGGTTTCAAAGATTTTACATACATTGGCGGGAGAAGCATACTATACTTCGTATTCAATGGAAAAGCATAAAAAGCAAATATTAAAAATATTAAAAGAGAATGGACTTTTTGTCAGAGATTTATATGTGGTAGAAAATCAAAACGGATATATGGAGATTGGAATTACAATGCGTGCCATGTATCATGATACTTATTCAGCAGATCAGATTGCCGCTTTTTTGTCAAAGCTTTGTCATACCAAAATGGAAGTGGATCGGGAAAGCGTTCCATATATTGGTGAGGAGATAGTAACGGTTATCTATAAAGAGAAAGTGAACTTTACAATACTATCCGGTGTGGCAAAGGCGGCAAAAGAGGGAGAGGCTTTTTCTGGTGACAATTACTCACTGAAGGAATATTCTTTTGGGAGCTATCTTGCGGCTATTTCTGATGGTATGGGGTCGGGAGTGGAAGCTTGCCATGACAGTCAGCAAGTTATTGAATTATTGGAAAAGCTGTTGGAAAGCGGGTTTGATCTGGAGACTTCCGGTGAGATGCTGAATGATCTTTTATGTCTGCAAAGCAACAGCACAAGAACAGCGACATTAGATGCTTGTGAAATTAATCTTTATTCCGGTCAGACTTGGTTTGTCAAGGCGGGAGCTGCTGCCTCTTATTTAAAACGGGGCAAGTATGTCAAACGCATTGAACAAACATCACTTCCGCTTGGTCTGTTTGGCGGCGGGAGCCAGGAAGCATTTTCTAAGGATCTCCGAGAGGGAGATTATGTGATACTTGTTTCGGATGGTGTCTCAGATTGCTTTGTGGAAGAAGAATATGATGACTATTTAGAACTTCTTTTAGGCAGAGCACAATATGAAAACCCCCAGGAACTGGCAAATGGTATTTTAAGCCTTGCAATCAAAAGAGGGGGCGGGAGGCTTTTAGATGACATGACCGTATTAGTGCTGGGAATGATAGAGAAGCAGTGAAATTGTTAGGGAATCATAGAAAAAACTTGCATTTTACTTTAAACAAGTCTATGATTGATAATAGTTTTAAAGAGAGAACAGTATGATTACTAAAATAAAAGCCTATATGGAGCAATTTCATATGGTAAAGCCGGGTGATACTGTGCTGATCGGTTTGTCAGGGGGGGCAGATTCTGTTTGCCTTTTCTTTTTATTGAAAGAAATGCTTTATAAGAGCAATATTCAAATGGCGGCCATACACGTCAATCATATGCTGCGGGGAAATGCAGCGCTGGCAGATGAAGAGTTTGTCCGAGGGCTTTGTGAAAAAGAAAAAATACCATGTTATATCTTTCGGTCTCCGGTTCAGGAAATTAGTTTAAAAAAAGGACTTTCTCTTGAAGAGGCCGGCAGAGAAGTACGATATGATTTATTTATAAAAACAGCAAAGGAAATAGGCGCTGCGAAAATAGCTTTGGCACACCATCAAAATGATCAGGCAGAAACGATGCTGTTTCATCTAGCGAGGGGATGCGGGCTGACGGGTTTAAGGGGCATTAGACCAATAAGAAGTATGCAGGAGTTTATTATCATCAGACCTTTGCTCTGTGTAACAAGACTTGAAATTGAACAATTTCTTTTGCAAAGAAAAATTGCATTTTGTATAGATACTACAAATGAGGAGAATATTTATAGCAGGAACCTAGTAAGAAATAAAATCATTCCATTATTGGAACAACAAATCGGGAGTAAAACAGTTTTGCACATGGCAGCTACTGCGGATTTGTTAGGCGAGGCTGATGACTACTGTAAATTTATGACAGAAAAGTCATTTCATACAGTCGTTCAAATTGAAAATAATATGTTTAAAATAAGTATACCGCTTTTATTAAAAGAGCACTCATATATGCAAAAAGAAATTATTAAAAAAGTTTTAGAAGATTGCGCTTTAGCTAAAAAGGATATTCAGAGAGTGCATGTGCTGAAGGTTCTCGGATTATGCGAGCTGCAGACCGGACGTCATATTGATCTTCCGTATGGGATGCAGGCATTCAAAGAGTATGAATTCCTTTGGATACAAAAAAAAAGACAAGCAGAAACACCCGATAAGATTAATGCCGTCAAGTTGATTCTTCCTGAAAATCAGGAAATAAATGAGATTGTACTGGATGATTTATATAATAAAAATGTATTACCTTTTCAAGAAGTGAATATATTAAGAATGGCCGTTTTTCCCAAAACAGAAAACGGGGAAGTTCCAAATAATTTATATACGAAGTGGTTTGATTATGATAAAATAAAAGAATATCTTTGCCTGCGGACGAGGCAGGCGGGAGATTACTACTATTACAGTAATGAAAATTCAAAAAAGCTAAAGTCCTATTTTATTGATGAAAAGGTACCGAGAAATCTAAGGGACAACATACCTCTAATTGCAGAGGGCAGCCATATTTTATGGATTATCGGCGGACGGATTAGTCATTATTACAAAGTAGATGAAGATACCAAATATATTTTGGAATTTAAGATTACAGGAGGTTGATAAGATGGCAGAGAAAATAAGAGTGTTGCTGTCTGAATCAGAGGTAGATAAAAGAATTCAGGAGATTGGTGAACAGATCAGCCGGGATTATGAAGGAAAAGAAGTTCATTTAGTATGTGTGTTAAAAGGCGGCAGTTTTTTTATGTGTGAACTTTCTAAGAGAATAACAGTTCCCGTAAGCTTAGACTTTATGTCGGTATCGAGCTACGGTGCGGGTACTGAATCGAGCGGAGTAGTTAAAATTGTAAAAGATTTAGATGAGCCGCTGCAGGATAAAAATGTTATTGTTGTTGAAGATGTTGTTGATTCAGGTCGTACATTGAGTTATTTGCTTGAGATTCTAAAAAATAGAGGACCTAAAACGTTAAAACTCTGTACACTTCTTGATAAGCCGCAAAGACGTGTTGTCGATGTGAGCGTTGATTATAAGGGCTTTGATATACCAGATGAATTTGTCGTTGGCTATGGTCTGGATTATGCTCAGAAGTACCGCAATCTTCCTTATATTGGGGTTGTGGAGTTTTCATAAGAAAGGAGAAAGATTTTGAAAAGTGCAGGGAAAGGTGTAGGTTCTTCGCTTATCATTATTATATTACTGCTATTTGTAACGATTTGGATTGCCAGTCTAAACAGCCAGCAGCAGAATTATAAATGGAATGATTTTATATCTGATTATAATAACGGTAACATTAGCGAGGCAGTAATCAAACCAAACAAAGAGACACCGACAGGTATTGTTAAAATTTTATTAAAAAATAATGAGACTAAATCACTCAATGTTCTTGATACAAAAGAAATTAAGGATATGATGGTGAAAAAGAACATTCCTATTGCGATGCAGGATGTTCCAAAGGAAGGCTGGTTTCTCACATATGCGTTACCGATATTAGTTGTTATTATAGCAGTTGTATTTTTCTTTGTTATAATGAACAATCAGAGTTCAAGCAGCGGTTCCTCTTCCAAAATGATGAATTTTGGTAAAAGCCGTGCCCGCATGTCGATGGGTGAGGTCAAGCTTAAGTTAAAGGATGTTGCTGGATTAAAGGAAGAAAAAGAGGATTTAGAGGAAATTGTCGAATTCTTAAAGAGCCCGGCAAAGTTTACAAAGGTAGGAGCTAGAATTCCGAAAGGCGTGTTACTTGAGGGGGCACCGGGTACCGGTAAGACAATGCTTGCAAAAGCAATTGCCGGGGAAGCAAATGTACCGTTTTTCTCAATTTCAGGTTCTGATTTCGTAGAGATGTTTGTAGGTGTCGGTGCGTCCAGAGTCCGTGATCTTTTTGAAGAAGCAAAGAAAAACAATCCATGTATTGTGTTTATAGATGAAATCGATGCAGTTGCAAGACAGCGTGGTACCGGAATGGGCGGCGGTCATGATGAAAGAGAGCAGACATTAAATCAGCTTCTTGTGGAAATGGATGGCTTTGCTGAGAATGAAGGCATCATAGTGTTAGCGGCGACTAACCGTGCTGATATATTAGATCCCGCAATTTTGCGGCCGGGACGTTTTGATCGTAAGATTTCTGTTAGTCCGCCGGATGTTGGCGGTCGTGAAGAAATTTTGCAGGTACATTCACGTAAGAAGCCTCTTGCAGAAGATGTTGATTTGAAACAGGTTGCTCAGACAACAGCAGGGTTTACCGGTGCAGATTTAGAAAACCTATTAAATGAGGCTGCTATTTTGGCGGCAAAGCAAGATAAAGCCTATGTTCAGCAGGAAGATATTAAGAAGGCATTTATTAAGGTTGGAATCGGTACAGAAAAGAAGAGCCGTATTGTAACAGAAAAAGACAAAAAGATAACCGCCTATCACGAAGCAGGTCATGCAATTTTATTTCATGTTATTCCTACCGGTATTGGCGCAGCCGGATATACAATGCCGCTTCCGGAAAATGATGAAATGTTTTTAACAAAGGGCAAAATGCTTCAGGACATTATGGTATCATTAGGCGGCCGAATTGCAGAAGAGATAATCTTTGGTGATATTACAACCGGAGCTTCCAGTGATATTAAGAGAGCGACCAATGAAGCAAGAAAAATGGTAGTGCGCTATGGAATGTCTGACAGCATTGGTGTTATATGCTATGACGAACAGGGCGGCGAAGTATTTATTGGACGTGACCTTGCGCATACAAGAAACCATAGTGAAGCAGTTGCGGCCGAGATAGACCGGGAAGTAAAGTCAATCATTGATGATTGTTATATAAAAGCAAAAGAAATCATTGTAAAGCATGAGCATATTCTTCATAGCTGTGCAGAATTACTCTTAGAAAAGGAGAGAATTGGACGCAAAGAATTTGAAGCTTTATTTGCTGTAGATGCGGTTTAATATTTTGTGCAAAACTACCAAAAAACCAAGTCAGTTTTTGTAATATTTGTGAATAGTACGTCTAGACGTAAAACAGGGTGGTTGCTATAATGTACTTGTAACCCCCCAATACATTATTATATAGTTTTTGCTATACCCCATAAGAAAGAAATACCTTCTCAAAAAAGGCAGCTCCCGAAAAGCTGCCTTTTTTACTTATGTGAAATGAAATATTGTTAAGAGTGGAGGGGATTAAAAGTAAGAAATATGGGTAAGACTGTATTAATTGTACGATTTTTCGATATAAATTTGTGTAGTTTGGCAAGGGGAAGCCTATTGAACATGGGAAGCATATATTATATTATTAAGGAGACAGAACAGAAGGAGGTTTTGTAATGGACGTTAATTCTTTTTTGACATCAGAAAATAGTCATAAATATATTACCGCAATGCGTCCGGTACTAAATAAAAAAGCTCTTTTTTCAGACATGACAGAACAATATGTGAATCCACCAGAGCCAGACGCGCATGATAAAGTTAAAATAAGGTTCCGTGCAGGTAAAAATAATATTGACCGGGTTTACTTTATCAGCAATAATGAAAAACACAGCATGCAGAAGGCGGAGTCAGATGAACAATTTGATTATTACGAGTATGAGGTTCAGTTAGAGGATCAGAAATTAAGCTATTATTTCGAAATAACAATCGGAAAACTCGTATGCTTTTATGATAGGCGCGGAGTTGCCAAAGATGTACATGATTATTATCAGTTTAAGCTTATTCCCGGACTGCATATTCCCAATTGGGCAAAGGGAGCAGTGATGTATCAAATCTTTGTGGATCGTTTCTATAATGGAGATCCTTCCAACGATGTTCTTACAGATGAATATACTTATATTGATGAGCATGTTCAAAAAGTAGAAGACTGGGGTAAATATCCGGCTTCTATGGGTGTAAGAGAGTTTTATGGCGGTGATTTACAAGGTGTCATTGATAAGATGGATTATTTAGAGAGTCTGGGCATTGACGTTATCTATTTTAATCCTTTGTTTGTATCACCTTCTAACCATAAATATGATATTCAAGATTATGATAATATAGACCCTCATTTTGGAAAAATAGTAGATGAAATGGGCGATGTTTTGCCTTCAAATGTTAAAGAAAACAGATATGCATCAAAATATATTAATAGAATTGCAAATAAAAAGAATTTAGATGCCAGCAACGAAATTTTTGCCAGGGTTGTTGAGGAGGCCCATAAAAGAAAGATACGTGTCATATTAGACGGTGTTTTCAATCATTGTGGATCTTTTAATAAGTGGCTTGATAAAGAACGAATTTATGAGAATTTTGAAGGATATGAAAAGGGTGCTTTTGTGGATGCTGAAAGTCCCTATCGAAATTACTTTGATTTTAAAGAAGACAGATGGCCTTATAACCCAACCTATGACGGCTGGTGGGGACATGATACGTTGCCAAAGCTGAATTATGAAGGCTCAAAGGAGCTATATGATTATATATTATATATAGCCAAAAAGTGGGTTTCCCCGCCTTATAATGCAGATGGATGGCGACTGGATGTTGCGGCAGATTTGGGGCATAGCCCGGAAATGAATCATCGCTTCTGGAAAGATTTCAATAACGCTGTTAAGGAAGCAAATCCGAATGCCATTGTACTTGCGGAGCATTATGGAAATCCTAGAGAATGGATTGAAAATGGTGAATGGGATACCGTAATGAATTATGATGCATTTATGGAGCCTCTTACTTGGTTTTTAACAGGTATGCAAAAACATAGTGATGACTTCCGTGATGATTTAATTGGTAATGCAGATAGTTTTTGGGGTGCAATGCATCATCATAGTGCGGCATTTACAACTTCTTCATTACAAATAGCTATGAATGAATTATCAAACCATGACCATTCTAGGTTTTTAACAAGAACAAATCATGTAGTAGGCCGTGTCAATACACTTGGAGCAGAGGCAGCCAATAAAAATATAAATAAGGCAGTGTTTAGAGAAGCCGTTGTTGTGCAAATGACATGGCCCGGTGCCCCTACTATTTATTACGGGGATGAGGCAGGAGTGTGCGGGTTTACAGATCCGGATAACCGCAGAACATATCCGTGGGGCAATGAAGATCAAGAACTGATTGCATTTCATAAAGAGATGATTCGAATCCACAAAGAGAATAAGGAATTATTAACAGGCTCTTTAAAACATGTAGTATCCGATTATAATATGATTGGTTTTGGCCGTTTTAATAGAGAAGACCAGATTGTAGTTATTGTCAATAATAATGATTATGAGGTTGTAAAGGACATTATCGTTTGGGATATGGGTGTTCCAAGGGAATGTGTTATGAATCGCTTAATGCTGACTAGTAATGAAGGGTATGATGTCTCCCGGGCTGAATATCCGGTTGTTTCAGGAAAGGTGACATTGAGGCTTCCGCCAACATCGGCAATCGTCTTAAAACACTCGAATAAAAAAGAGCAGTTTATTAGTGAAAAAGAGAAAAAATTCTTGCATTTCATCTAAAATTATGATATAAATTTATATTGTCAGGGTTCATTCAGGCTAGTCCTGAATGCCCTGTTATGGATGGGTTCCCGAGCGGCCAAAGGGGGCAGACTGTAAATCTGTTGTCGACGACTTCGAAGGTTCGAATCCTTCTCCATCCATTGTTTAGGGTAAATTCTTTCTTAGAGTTTATCCTTTTTATTTTATAAAAAAATAAAAGCATATTTGGAAAGATAGAAAGAATATGATAAAATAAATAAACGTAAATGACACTGATTATTCCCGAAAAAAAAGAAGGAGTAACTTTATGAACACAAGGTTTTTTACTTATGCAATAGAAATACATAAGACAGGTTCCATTACAAAAGCAGCACAAAATCTTTTTATGGCACAACCGAATCTTTCAAAGGCATTGAAAGAACTGGAGGAACAGTTAGGATATGAAATATTCGAGCGCACATCAAATGGAATGCTGCCGACTCCTAAAGGATACAACTTTCTCTCTCATGCTCAAATTGTTCTGGAGCAAATTGAACAGATGGAGGCAATCGGAGATGATGAAGAGGAAGATGTGCAGCAGTTTCGTATCTCGATTCCAAGAGGGAGTTATATTGCAGATGCATTTACAGAGTTTGTGTCGCAGCTAGATTTTAGAAATAGTATGGAAATTACGATACATGAAACAAATTCCGTACAAGCAATCAATAGTGTTGCTCATGAGAAATTTAATATGGGCATTATCCGATATCAAAGTATTCATGAAAATTATTTTCTTGATTATATCAGAAACAAGCATTTATCGTATGAAACGGTATGGGAATTTGAGTATTTGGCAGTCATGTCAAAAAGACATCCATTAGCGGAAGAATCCACTGTACGAGCAGATGATTTGTTTCAATACATAGAAATATCTCATACGGATTTAATGATTCCCTATGTAGATACGAGAAGTATGGAGAGACAGGAAAAGGAGAAAGAGGTAGAGAAACATATTTATGTATATGACAGAGGGTGTCAGTTTGATTTGTTGACAAGAATCCCTTCTACTTTTATGTGGGTTTCTCCGCTTCCGCAAATTTATTTGAAGCAGTATGATTTAGTGCAGCGGGAATGTAAAATACCGAATAATAATTATAAAGATGTTTTGGTATTCCGCAAAGGATATGAGCCTAGTGAGTTAAGTGAAAAATTTAAGGAAAAGCTATATGCCTCTCAAAATGAGGTAGCTGCTGGTATTTATCAATAGATATTATATAAGAAAGTATATGGATATGTGAAAATTTATATATCCATATGCTTTTTTTATATTATTAAATATAAAAGCAGTCTGATAAAATTATTTTGATAAGGCTGTAAACCCCAATAAAAAAGGAGAATAATTTGGAAGAAAATTTATACACTTCAAAACAAGTACTGCAAAGATGCATAAAAGCAAGTACCACTAAAACTCAAAGCCCTATTTGGAAAACGATTATGATGGGAATAATGGCAGGTGCCTTTATTAGCTTTGGAGCCGCGGCCAGTAGTGTTCCGCTGCATGGAATAGAGAATGTAGGAATCGCAAGAACAGTAGGAGGAGTCATCTTTCCAATTGGACTTATGCTCATTGTATTTATAGGCGGAGAACTGTTTACTGGAAATTGTTTGATGATTACAGGAATTCTTGACAAAAGGTATTCAGTACTTGCCATGTTTAAAAATTTGGCAGTTGTTTTTCTTAGTAACTTTATCGGAGCTGTTTTTGTCGCTCTTCTTATTGCAAATAGTGGGCAGCTTGGGTTTTCTGATGGAGCGTTGGGGGGATATGCGATTAAGACTGCGGTTACAAAAGCCAATCTTTCTTTTGGAACGGCTTTTATTTCCGGTATACTTTGTAATATTCTTGTTTGTGCTGCTGTTTTTATGGCGACAGGTGCAAAAGATGCTGCAGGTAAGCTTTGGAGTATATTTTTCCCGATTTTTGTTTTTGTAGTATGTGGATTTGAACATTGTGTAGCGAATATATACTATTTATGCACGGGCATTCTGGCAGCAGGAAACAGCAGTTATACAGCTAAGGCAGTGGAAAAGTATGGACTTACTGAAGAACAATTGGCATCACTTGATTTAGGAAATATGTTTATAAACAATGTGTTACCGGTAACACTCGGAAATGTTGTGGGTGGTATAGTTTTTATTGGAATACCGGTTTACTTTTTGAATAAAGACAAAAAATCAAGTGTCAGCATTACACCTCATAAAAGTCAATTTACTGTTATAGAGCGCATTAGTTCATAAATTGTTGTTTACTCTTTATGAAGTTGTATTTGCGAATCGGTTTCACAACAAAGATGAAGGGATAAGAAATAAAATAAATAAGGAGATAAAGTAAAAGAAATAGTATAAAACCATTCCAAAGAAATAATCCGATACTGACGATTAGTCCTAGTAACATCCATATACAAATTTGGTTATATCCTGCTATCTGCTCCTTCGCTCTCTGTAAATAATAATTCCATTCGTTTTGAGTCGGCTCCGGCAATTCTGTGTACCTTCTTTTGCGGTATTCCTCTGCACTTTTAAATTTTTGATTCCAAAAGACAGTGATACAAATGGTGGTAACTAAAATAGCAAAAATACAATTCAGCCGCATACCCCAGATGTTCCAGTTTGCCAACCACTTATTAAAAAATCTTACAGCAGCATTAATAAATGGTAGTACTAATAATAGATTATAATTAGTCTTTACCTTTGTTTTTGTAGTGTAACATCCATATAATTTCTTGTTTTCATAATTGTAATAAATAAAGTATCCATCTGGTTCTTCGCACAATATAAACATAGTAAAAACTTTCATAATTACTCTCCCCAAATTATTGTTTGATTCATTCTTATTTCTTATATCCCTAATGTGCTAACCTGTTCAATACTTAGCTTAGGATATGAAACTTTTTTCATTTCCTTTTCATACATTGCTTGATATTTTTCTTCTTCGTCGTCGACATATCCTTGAAAGAAAACTTCGTCGATATCATCTTCATTGAAGAAAAATGTTTGCTGTCCATTTTGTCCAACCGGATGCAGGCATCCTGCATAATCAAAATAACCAATCGTTCCCTTATTATTATACAGCGGGACACGGCTGATAATCATTAATTTTATTTCTCCCTTTTTCAATTGTACTACACTTCCTAATGGTAAAATTTTCATATGTCTTTCCTCCAATTTTTATTTTCTTTTTGTTATCCAAAGATACTGCCTAAGCCTTGGAATGCATCTACTACGGCATTGCCGGCTGAACTTAACCAATCTCCTGCTGTATCAATTAAATTTCCGGCCCCTTCCACAATATCATCCCAATTGTCATATACATAATCAAACGCAACAGTCCCTACTGCTCCTATAATTGCTCCTACCGCAGCCCCTGCGATAGTTCCAGCCCCAGGTATTGCACTTCCTACTACTGCACCTATTTTGGCCCCAATAGCCGTACCTGAGGCGGCACTTACAATAGCTGTACCAGCTGCGGCTGCACCAAACCCAATCGCTGTATGTGCTCCGGCCTTTATGAGGGCATCACCGCTTTCCTCCCCACCAGTTACTTGTATCGTATAGTCAAGAAGTGTCCCTACAATCGGAACTCCGTATTTCGCTCCGCCGCGAATAAGACTGGCAAGCCAGGATGGTGTCTGTGTTAAATATGCTTCACCTACACCGGCTAATGAAGCTACCATTTTCCTATCCATAAATAAGGATGTATTTTGTTTTATCCATGCGATCGCCGCATCGGCAATCGCCTCAGCAGTTTTATCTTGGATTATTCCGGTAAGTGCTTCTTGTAATGTTGCCATACCAAAGGCAGTAAGACCACTAATAATTGAATTTAAAATATTATAAGACTTATCATCAATTTCTCCATTTTCATAAGCAGCATCTATCTCCCTTTGTACATCGGCTGTTATTTCTGGTTCCTTAATATTTCCTTTTGCTACATTTGAGGAAGAAATTATCCTTTCTGTATTTTCATAAGCTTTTGCAGCATCTCTAAGGCAGCTTGCCATTGCCTTCATTCCTCTTTCCTCTACATTCAGTTCAAATACAATATGTTTTAAAGAGTCCCTGATATAAAGAAACTCTTTTTCTTGAAGCCCATGCAATTGATCTTCAAGTCTTTGGCTCATTTTACCTAATTCCAGAGCTGTTTTTTCATCTTCCTCAGCCTGCCCTTTTATAATCGGAATATTTATAAATAACTCCATTTTTTATCCCTCCCACTATTATTTTAACAACAATAATAATCATAACAGTTTTTATAATTTTTTGTGGGTTTTCCGACAGACGGTACGTGAAATGGGATGAACGACCAGTTTTGGGGTAAAAATGCAAAGTTTCAAATCTATATTATTTTAATATTTAATGCAGAAAGCTAAAGTTAGAAAATATTTAACAGTAGCAAATAATATATTAACATAATTTTGTTGACAAAAATATGTAAAATATATATACTGATTAAGTGAGTTAAAACACGATTATTTGCCGGCGTGGCGGAATAGGTAGACGCGCAGGACTTAAAATCCTGTCGTAGCAATACGGTACCGGTTCGATTCCGGTCGCCGGCAGTA
>CAYPIB010000014.1:19417-33032 GCA_964410675.1 uncultured Roseburia sp. | reverse complement strand
CAATCAGTAAAGAGATGCTGCAAATGGCTTTGCGTGAAGACGTGCAGGATACGTATAATATGGTATCGATAGACGGTGATACATCGACGAATGATACGCTTCTTATGCTGGCAAATGGTTTGGCTGGTAATGCCGAAATTACGGAGCAAAATGAGGATTATTATAAATTTATGGAAGGACTGCATTTTGTAAATCGCACACTTGCTAAGATGATGGCTGGTGATGGTGAGGGAGCCACAGCATTATTTGAAACAAAGGTAATCAATGCCGACACAAAGGAAAATGCAAAGATGATTGCAAAGACAGTGATATCCTCTTCATTAACGAAGGCGGCAATTTTTGGCCGCGATGCTAATTGGGGGCGTATTTTATGTGCGATGGGGTATTCGGGCGCACAATTTGATTCAGAAATAATAGAATTATTTTTTCAATCAAAGTCAGGAAAAATTAAAATGTATGGCAATGGTATAGCTGCGGATTATAGTGAAGAGGAAGCGAAAAAAATATTGTCGGATGAGGAAGTAACCGTACTGATTGATATGAAATCCGGTGAAGCCGGTGCAACGGCATGGGGTTGTGACTTAAGCTATGATTATGTAAAAATTAATGCCGATTATAGAAGCTAGAGGAGAAAGATTATGGTACAAAATATGGAAAAGCTATTACATAAAGCGGAGGTACTAATAGAAGCTCTGCCTTATATACAGAAGTTTAACCGGAGAATCATAGTAGTAAAATATGGTGGAAGTGCGATGTCAAATCCGGAATTGCAGCGAAATGTAATACAGGATGTAACACTTTTAAAGCTCGTTGGATTTAAACCAATTATCGTACACGGCGGCGGCAAGGAAATCAGCCGCTGGGTAGAGAAGGTAGGGAAGGAATCAAAATTTGTAAACGGTCTGCGGGTTACAGACGAGGAGACAATGGAAATTGCTGAGATGGTACTTTCTAAAGTCAATAAACAGCTTGTAACAATGGTGCAGGAAATTGGCGTAAAGGCAGTTGGTATCAGTGGAAAAGACGGCGGGCTTTTACGCGTTGACAAAAAGTATGCTGATGGTGAAGACATTGGTTTTGTTGGAGATATTAAGGAAGTGGATCCTAAAATTTTATATGACTTATTAGAAAAGGATTTTCTTCCCATTGTGGCACCGATAGGACTTGGAGATGATTTTGCCGGCTATAATATTAATGCCGATGATGCAGCCTGTGCGGTTGCAAAAGCATTAGGTGCAGAGAAGCTTGCATTTCTTACGGATATTGAAGGTCTGTATAAAGACATTAATGATAAGAGCAGCTTTATTTCGAGACTGACTGCCAGCGAGGCCGATGAATTGATTGAAGATGGATTGATTGGCGGGGGTATGCTGCCTAAATTATATAATTGCACTTCTGCAATTAAAAATGGCGTTCATAATGTACATATTTTGGATGGAAGAATTCCACACTGTCTGCTTTTAGAAATTTTTACGAAGCAAGGCATTGGAACTGCTATCGTGGCAGATCAGTAAATTCCAATCAGAAATGAGTTTCTAAAGCGGCTGTATCTGCTGCCGGCTGCCAAAAAGAAAGGAAGAATTAACTATGATGAAAGAGTATATTGACGAAGCTGAAAAAGCATTACTTCACACATATAATCGTTATCAAATTGTACTGGATAAAGGTGACGGTGTGCATCTATATGATCTGGATGGCAAACAATATTTAGATTTTGTCTCAGGAATCGGTGTATTTGCTTTAGGCTATGGGAATCAAAAATATAATAATGCACTGAAAGCTCAAATAGATAAAATAATTCATACTTCTAATTATTACTATAACGTGCCGGCAGTTGAAGCGGCTAAAAAATTAATAAAAGCTTCCGGAATGGATCGGGTCTTCTTTACAAACAGTGGCGCAGAAGCGATAGAAGGAGCAATTAAAACAGTAAGAAAGTATGCATATTTAAAGGACCAAAAGGCAGATCATGAAATCATTGCCCTAGACAAATCGTTTCATGGCAGAACAATGGGAGCTCTTTCTGTTACGGGCACCAAAAAGTATCGTGAAGCGTTTGAACCGATGATAGGAAATATTAAATTTGCACAGCTGAATGATATAGAGAGTGTAAAGTCATGTGTTACGGATAAAACGTGCGCAATTATACTGGAAACGATTCAGGGAGAGGGCGGGATTCACCCGGCCGAAGAGGGCTTCTTAAAGCAGCTCCGGGCATTGTGTGATGAAAAAGATATTCTCCTTGTACTCGATGAAATTCAATGTGGAATGGGACGAACCGGTTCGATGTTTGCATGGCAGCGTTATGGGGTGAAGCCTGATATTATGACGACAGCAAAGGCGCTTGGATGTGGAGTGCCGGTCGGAGCATTTCTGATGACGGAAAAGGTGGCCGAAAAATCGTTAGAGGCTGGTGACCATGGGACTACTTATGGCGGCAATCCTTTGGCATGCAAAGCGATAGAGACTGTTATAGATATATTTGAAGAAGAAAAAGTGTTAGATAATGCATCAAATGTTGGTGCATACTTATATGAGAAGCTGGAAGAGCTTTCAGGCAAGTATGAGGAAATTGCTGCTCATAGAGGGATTGGACTCATGCAGGGGCTTGAATTCAAAAAACCGGTGGGGCCTATTATTAATCAGGCACTGGCAGAGGGACTTATTTTAATTAATGCCGGCGTTAATATTATTCGGTTTTTACCACCGTTAGTCATTAGTAAAAAAGATGTTGATACAATGATTGGTATTTTAGAAACCTGTATTCAAACTAAATATTAAGATACAAAGGTGCAAGGAATTTTATGAGAAAAAGAATTGTTTCAGTTATATTAATTATATGTTTAGCAGTTCTGCTTTTGTACGGCGGACAAAAACAAGCAGGGTCTAATAGCGGCGGAGGTTTATTTAATCGGAAAGAAACACTAGTGCTTTGGTATACTGATGAGGGAATTTCCAACTATATTGAAAGCACTGCTTATGAATATTACAAAAATACCGGTATTAAAGTTGTAACACAGCTCGTTTCCGGTCTTGAATATTTAGAAAAGATATCGGAAGCAAGCCTCGGTAAGGATGGTCCGGATATGTTTATTGTCAATAGTGACAGCCTTGAAAAAGCATATTTAGCTGGACTTACAAGTCCGATTAGAGATATTAACGGCGTTATCAATAATGAGCATTATTCACAATCAGCTTTAAATGCCGTTACTTATAAGGACAAATTATTGGGATATCCATTTTATTATGAAACTTCAGTTTTTTTGTACAATCACACTTACGTCGAGGATTATGCTAAAAAGAAGCAGGAAGAAGAGGCAGATGCAGCCGAAGGTGAAGCAGCACAAGCGGCTCTTGATGCGGCGGATGAGGCAGCACAAAGCGAGCAGGAAGCAATTGAAGCGGCTAATATGGAAACACTCAATATAGAAGCAGCTGACGAAACAAAGACCGAGGGAGCTGTAGTAGAAAATGTAATACCGCATACAATAGAAGATATTTTAAGCTTTGCTTCCGGATATGATGCCCCGGAACAAGTAGAGTTTGTATTTAAATGGGATGTATCGGATATTTTTTATAATTATTTTATTGTCGGTAATTATATTACGGTTGGCGGTACAGCCGGTGACAACAAAAATGAGATTAATATTTACAATGAAGAAGCAATGAAGTGTATGATGGTATATCAAGGACTCAATCAGTTTTTTTCTATAGATACGAAAGAGGTTACGTATGATTCTATTTTAAAGGAATTTGTTGAGGGTAAAACGGTATTTACCGTAGCAACAACAGATGCAATTGCCTTATTAGAAGAAGAAAAGGCGGCGGGGAATTTTCCATATGAGTATGGGATTACAACTCTACCTGCAATCAATGATGAGTTGGAAACAAAAAGTCTTTCGGTAACGAATGCACTTGTTGTGAATGGTTATAGTAATAAAAAGCAGCTGACAAATGATTTTGCCAGATTTCTCGTATATGATAAGGGGGAGGGGCTTTATGAGCGCAGCGGCAAAATATGCAGCCGGCAAGATGCCAAATATAAAAATCAAGCCATCAATTCTGCGCTGAAAGTATACCAAAGTTCAATATCCCTTCCCAAAATGTTAGAGACAGGTAATTTCTGGGCACAGCTTGAAGTTTCATTTGCAAACATATGGCAGGGGGCAGATGTAAATACAGAATTAATGTCATTATCCGAACAGATTATGACGCAAGTAACAGGGAGCAAGTTTACAGAAGAGCCATTGCCTACTCCAGAGATTCAAGAGGATCAGATACAGTGAATAAAATCCAATCAGTCGGGCACACTAAAGATAAAAAACTTTGGAGGCAGATATGATTGGATTTTTAATTGCTCTTTTATCCGGTGCACTTATGAGTGTGCAAGGGGTATTTAACACCGGAGTTACTAAGGGCTCATCGATGTGGGTGGCGAACAGTTTTGTACAACTGACAGCATTTTTGGTATGCGGAGGAATATGGTTATTTTCAGACAGAACAAGCTTTGCAACACTTTTAAAGGTAGAACCTAAGTATATGCTTTTAGGTGGTGTATTTGGTGCATTTATCACATACACAGTTATTAAGAGCATGGATATGCTCGGACCCGCTAAGGCAGTTATGGTTATTGTGGTTGCACAGTTATTAGTCGCATATTTAATTGAACTTATGGGACTGTTTGGCGTGGAAAAGGTTAGTTTTGATTGGAAGAAAGTAATTGGAATGGCACTTGCAATTGGTGGAATTGTTCTGTTTAAATGGGAGTAATATAATATATGAATTAAATATTAAGAAAATATTACTTGATGTTACAAGAATTTTAGCTTAAAATAAAGTTATCATCAGCATAGAGGGGCTTTTATGAAATCATAAAGGAGCTATGTATGAATGATAGGAAAGCAAATAGGATAATTTATGTTCTTATCGTATTCTGTTTATTGCATATGACGGGATGCGGGCAAAGTGAAATGACTTTTATTTCTAAAGATGAAGCAGTTAATTCTGAGAATTCAGATAATAATGAGAAAGAAGCGCATATTAGTGAGCAGGATAGTAATAGTATAGTAAGGACTGATTTGCCAGACGAGCAGGAAGAAGAGGAGCCGTCAGTACTTTTTGTTTATATGTGCGGTGAAATTACAAATCCCGGTGTATATGAAATGCCGAAAGGGGCAAGAGTATATGAAGCCGTGAAAGCAGCGGGCGGTTTTACTGAGAATGCTTGCTTAGAGGCTTGGAATCAAGCGGCTGTTTTGACAGACGGTATGCAGATTTATATTCCTAATGAGGAAGAATTTAAAAGTAATGATGCAGCATTGCCCGGCTCAATATCGGTCAGTGATACAGCAGATAATTCTTCAGGGCTTGTTAATATTAATACTGCCGCAATAGAAGAATTATGTACATTACCCGGCATTGGTGAAAGCAGGGCAAAGGAAATTATTTCCTACCGTGAACAGAATGGAAAGTTTAGTAATATCACAGATATTCAAAATGTGACAGGGATTAAAGAGGGGCTGTTCTCTAAAATCAAAGATAAAATAACGATATAAAACAAAAGATAGTAGAAAAGTTTAGTTGGTGAAAAAATGAATAAAAAAGTATTAGTAGTAGATGATGAAAAATTAATAGTAAAGGGTATCCGTTTCAGCTTAGAGCAGGATAATATGGAAGTAGATGCGGCTTATGATGGGGAAGAGGCGATTGAGCTTGTTAAAGCAAACCAATATGATATTGTTCTATTGGATATTATGCTTCCAAAATTGTCAGGCTTAGAAGTGTGCCAGCAAATCCGGGAATTTTCTAATGTGCCGATTGTTATGCTCACTGCTAAGGGTGATGATATGGATAAAATTATGGGCTTAGAATATGGTGCGGATGATTATATAACAAAGCCCTTTAATATTCTTGAGGTAAAGGCGCGGATTAAGGCAATTATGCGGCGCACTGCTAAGAAAGAAGACAAAAAGGCGAACGAGACTGTTATTGTCCGCGGCGATATGCGCTTAGACTGTGATGGCAGACGTGTCTATATTAATCAGAGGGAAATTAACTTAACAGCAAAAGAGTTTGATGTATTAGAGCTTCTTGCACTTAATCCCAATAAGGTATACAGCAGAGAAAATTTACTAAAGCTTGTATGGGGAGAAGATTACCCCGGTGATGTGCGTACAGTCGATGTACATATTAGACGTTTAAGGGAAAAGATTGAAAATAATCCAAGTGAGCCAAAGTATGTATACACAAAATGGGGCGTAGGCTACTATTACAAAGGTTGAGGTTATTAATTAATGCGTAACAGAATAAAGCAGTATTTGTCTAAGAGCAAAATCTTGCGCAGCTTAAAGTATCGCATCTTTTTTATTATATTATTAGTAGGTTTTATTCCTGCCATGATTTTGCGCTATGGTATTTTGCAAAATTATGAAGAGAGGGCTGTCAGTCTCCGCAGCTCGGATGTACAAACTCAAATTAAAATATTAGCCAATAATTTAATTACTTATAATTATTTAAAGGATACGTCCTCCGAGGTTATTAATGCAGAATTAGAGCAGCTTTCTAACCTTTATGATGGGCGTGTTCTTGTTGTAGATCAAAACTGTAATGTCATTAAGGATACATATGGATTAAGCGAAGGTAAAACATTAATCTCTGAAAAAATAATGAAATGCTTTAAAGGAGAAAACAGTGTTTACTATGATCGGCAAAATCGTTATATTGAACTCACCATTCCGATTACACAGTCAATTGATAAAACAGTTGCTACAGATGAAACCGGACAAATAGAAGAAGAGGCAATCAACAATATGCCAAAGGTCCGTGGTGTTATGTTAGCGAGTGTATCAACGGAAAGCATTGCTGCAAGTATTGATATTTTAGGAAATAAGGCATCGATTCTCCAGGTGCTGATGTCGATATTGTTAATTGTCATTGCATGGGGGCTTGCAAATGTTTTAGTGGAACCATTTAACCGCGTTACGACTTTGATTAATGAAGTAAAGGATGGCTTTCACAATGAGCCTGGGAGTGTATCGGATTATCTAGAAACAGAGCATATTGTAGACGCCTTCAATGAACTGCTGAAACGCACCAAGGTTCTGGATGATTCAAGACAGGAATTTGTATCAAACGTATCGCATGAACTTAAAACTCCGATTACATCTATTAAGGTGCTTGCAGATTCATTAATTGCGCAGGAGGATGTGCCAATTGAGCTATATAAAGAGTTTATGATTGACATTGCGGATGAAATTGAAAGAGAAAATAAAATTATTAATGATTTGCTGTCACTCGTTAAAATGGATAAAACAGCAGGTGACTTAAATATTGAAACGATTGATATTAATGCCTTTTGCGAATTGATCTTAAAGCGGCTTCGTCCGATTGCAAAAACAAGAGACATTGATGTAATTTTTGAAAGTAAGAGAGAGGTTAGTGCTGAAATTGATGAAGTTAAGCTGACACTGGCGATTTCTAATCTGGTGGAAAATGCAATAAAATATAACCATGACCATGGTTATGTCAAAGTCACTCTAGACGCTGATCATCAATCCTTTATTATAACAATAGAGGATAATGGTTTGGGTATTCCTGATGAAGAAAAAGAACATATTTTTGAGAGATTTTATCGTGTTGACAAATCGCATTCGCGTGAGATTGGCGGAACAGGACTTGGACTTGCAATTACAAGAAATGCGGTATTAATTCATCGAGGCTCGATAAAATTAGAAAGTGAAGAAGGGGTAGGTACGACGTTTATCGTCAAAACACCTCTTACCTATATTTCAAAATAGGGAGATAAAAATGAAAAAAGTAATAATGGTGTTATTTTTACTGTGTTTACTGCTTGCGGCAGGCTGCGGTGAGCAACAAGTTGAGAACGAGGAGCATTTGACTGCCTTTGAAATTTATGATGTAAATAAAGACGAGACTAGGGTAGGAAAATATGAATGTAAAACAGAATTAACAGGTCAGAGGGAACAGCTTAATTTCCTGTTTGAAAAGTTAATGGCAGCACCGTCTAATACAGAGGAGCTGCCAGCGATTACAAAGGAAATGGAACTTAGCACCTATTCGCTAAAAAATGGCAGGCTGACATTAAATTTCGGACCCGGCTATGCTAAGCTTAGTCATACAAAAGAAGTGCTTACACGGGCGGCTATTGTAAAAACAGTGACACAGGTTGCCGGAATTGATTATGTGGCATTTACAGTCGATAAAGCAGTACTTCTGGATGCGGGCGGAACCCCGATAGGTATTATGACGGCGGATCAATTTATTGATAATGAAGGTATTGAAATCAATGACTTTGAAAAAGTTGAGATAAAGTTATACTTTGCCGATGAAACGGGTAAAAAATTAACATACTGCACGAGAGATGTTTTATATAACAGTAATATTTCAATGGAAAAATTTGTAATTGAAAATGTAATCAAAGGGCCGCTTAAGGAGGAAGGATTATACCCAACCGTCAATCCGGATACAAAGATAATTAGCGTGACTGTAAAGGATGCTGTTTGCTATATCAATATAAGTGAGGGTTTTTTATCACAGCCCTATGATGTCTCTGATGAGGTAGTTATTTATTCGCTTGTAAATTCCATTACAGAGCTGACAAGTGTTAATAAAGTACAGATTTCTATTAACGGTAAGACGGACATTCTGTTCAGGGAGCGAATTCCACTTGATACTACCTTTGAAAGAAATTTAGAAATTGTTGAATAGAGAAAGGGGAACATATGAAAAGACCGCTCTGTATGTTCTCCCTAGTATTTATAGCTGCGGTTTTTTTAATGCTTAAGCTGTTCCCGATTCCTCTCTATAAGGATAAGGAGGCTGATAAGAGCATGCTTGAAATAACCGGTCAGGTATATGCTAAGGAGCAAAAGGGTGATACGAATGTTATCTATCTTAAGTCTAAAAGTGATCGTTTGATATGCTATATGGAAGGCAGTTACATGCCTAGGATGGGCAGTTATGTAACAATAAAAGGTAAGTATAAGGGCTTTTCCACAGCTTCTAATCCGGGTCAATTTAATCAAAAGAAATACTATCAAATCTTAAATCTTAATTTTTCCATTTTAAATGCAAATATAATACAGGAAACAAAGGAATATAACCGTTTCAAAGAAGCAATATACAAAATAAGGCGAACGTGGGCTAATTCTTATGAACGTTGTATGCATACAAAAGAGGCCGGTGTGCTAAAGGCAATGATACTTGGTGACAAGTCGGAGCTGGATGCGGATTTAAAGAACTTATATAAACAAGCCGGAATCAGCCATATCCTTGCAATTAGCGGACTTCACATTTCGATTATTGGCATGGGAGTTTATAAGTTATTTAAAAAGGTTAAACTTCCAATTAGCATGGCAGCCCTAATTTCTCTTTTTGTTATGATATTGTATGGAGAGTTAACGAGTGCGGGAACATCTTCGATTCGCGCAATTTTCATGTTTGGAATGTATTTAGGAGCACAAGTTGTCAAACGAACGTATGATATGCTGACCGCTCTTTCTCTGGCTGCAGTATTCCTAATCATAGAACAGCCGCTTTATTTATATCATACCGGATTTCTTCTTTCTTTTGGTGCAGTACTTGGAATTGGTCTTTGCTGTCCTATCTTTGAACAAATAACTCCTAAAAAATTAAAGAAAAATAAAATAGTAAAAAACTTTCTTCCCAGTATTAGCGTAACATTCTTTTCACTTCCGATTATGGCCTGGTATTTTTTTGAGCTGCCGGTCTATTCTATTTTTATTAATCTAGTTGTAATCCCCCTGATGACTTCTCTTTTAGTACTTGGTATCTGTGGCGGAATTGCCGGTATCTTTCTGGAACAAGCGGGAATTTTATTGCTTTTGCCTTGTCAGTGGATATTAAATCTATATGAAGGCCTTTGCAAAGCATTGGAAATGATACCTTTTCATACATTTGTTATTGGAAAACCATCCGTTTTAGGAATTGTACTTTTCTATCTTATAATTCTGATACTGCTTATTAAGTATCGGAAATTAAAGACCCATACAATCGGCTTGTGTATCTTAGCAGCAATGCTGTGCATCTGCATCCGTTTTCCGGCAAAGACCGAAATAACAATGCTGGATATTGGGCAGGGTGACTGCATTTATATTCATGAGGAGGGGGGTGTAGACATATTAATGGATGGAGGAAGCAGTGATATATCCAAGGTCGGAACTTATCGAATGATTCCCTTCTTAAAATCTAAGGGAGTTAGCAAAATAGATTATGCTTTTATCTCTCATTTGGACAGTGACCATTATAATGGAATTTTAGAGTGTCTTGAAATGGGGAAAAATGGGGGGATAAGAATTGACAATATAGTACTTTCTACTGCATCCGGACGAGGCGGTACGAAAGAAAAGAAGAAGGAGTATGAAATACTTTGTGACGCAGCAAAAAAAGTAGGTTGTAATGTCATTTACATTAGCCGTGGAGATGTGCTAAAATATAACAGACTGGAACTTAAGTGCTTACATCCAGCTGATAAAGCAATTTATGAGGACAGTAATGCAGCATCACTTGTTTTTTTACTTCAATATGATACTTTTAAAATGTTATTTACCGGAGATATTGGAATCAATGAAGAACAGCTTTTATATGTACAGCAGTCGGATGTTCTAAAAACCGGCCATCATGGTTCTAATTATTCAAGCAGTGAAGAGTTTTTAAACAGACTCAGCCCTCAAATGGCCTTGATTTCCTGCGGTAAAAATAACCGATATGGTCATCCCGGTAAGGATGCAGTTTCCCGTTTAGAAAGACAGGGAATAGAAGTTTACATAACAACAAAGTGTGGTGCAATCAGTATATATCCTGCTAAAGAGGGATATGGAGTAAGGACGTTTTATGACAGATAAAAGGAGAATAATTTGCAGCATATTAATCAGGACATTAAAACAGGTCAATTTAATCAAATATATTTGCTGTACGGAGAGGAAGATTATCTTCGCTGCCAATATAGAGATAAGCTTAGTGCAGCGCTGCTTGGGGATGGAGACCGTATGAATTTTACTGTTTTTACCGGTAAGGATTTTACTGTTCCGGCGATTATAGACCTTGCAGAAACACTTCCCTTTTTTTCGGATAGAAGAGTTATTGTTTTAGACAATACAGGGATTTTCAAGGCTTCGGCAGATGTGCTTTCAGATTATTTAAAAAACCCATCTCCATCCACTCACTTTATATTTACGGAAAAAGAAATTGATAAGCGAAGCAAACTGTACAAAGCGGTCAAGGCAAAGGGATATATTTCAGAATTTAAAAGACAGGATGAAAACACATTAAGGCGATGGGTGAAGCAGCTTTTTTCAAAGGAGGGAAAGGAAATTGATGAGTCTGCACTTGCGGTATTTTTAAACCGGACCGGAAGTGATATGTCTAATATTAGAACAGAAGTAGAAAAACTGGTTTGTTATTGCTATGAAAGCCCCACTATTTTGAGAGAAGATGTGGAGGCTGTTACAACAGAGCAGCTGAGTAATCAAATCTTTGATATGATTCGGGCGGTTGCAGAGAAAAATCAGAAGCAGGCCCTCTCTCTTTATTATGACCTTCTTGCCTTAAAGGAACCACCGATGCGGATTCTTGCCTTGCTGGCAAGACAGTTTCAAATGCTTTTCATCACAAAGGGATTAGCTGAAAAGGGCTTTGACAATCGGGTAATTGGAGAAAAGGTAGGTTTGGCGCCGTTTATTGCCGCTAAATATAGAAAGCAGTGTGGCAGTTTTAAAAGATCGGTTCTTAAAAAGGCTGTCGAGGACTGTGTGATCGCAGAAGAAGAGGTAAAAACAGGGAAGTTAAATGATCGAATCAGCGTTGAGCTTCTTA
This sequence comes from uncultured Roseburia sp., assembly GCA_964410675.1. GTDB lineage: Bacteria > Bacillota > Clostridia > Lachnospirales > Lachnospiraceae > RGIG3040. The sequence continues at coordinate 21,179 of CAYPIB010000014.1, read as the reverse complement.
TAATCAAATATAGTTCGATGAAATAAAGCAAAAGGAGAAAAATATGTCATTTCTAATAACTTTTATTTATATAGGTATCATATTTTTTGTCATAAGAATGGCTGGAAGAGGGTATAAGAATCAAGCAAATTCAAGACAAATACAGCAAAACAATACACAAAACAATACAGATCAAAATAAGTATGATGCATCATTTAGTAAAAATAATACACAAGCAAGCAGCTATTCCAATTCTTATACACTGATAAAGAAGACAGCTGACGTAAAGAAACAGGCAGATGGTGAAAAGATGTCAACAACAGATTATCTTGAACAAAAAGCTATGAATGATGAAAAACAGCATGAGGAAGATAAAAGAAATCATCAGATTAAAATGAAAATGCAGTATGGCAATGCTAAAGTTGGTCAAAGATATATGCTGGGAGATGAAATTCCAAGAGGCATGTATTTGGTACCTTGTAGTTACTGTGGAGCGGATAATCTTTTGTCACCGGGGCCGAAACAGGAATGTCTTTGTTATTTTTGCAGAAAAGAATTATAAAAATCCTACCTACATAGTTAAACTAAGACATAACTTAAAAAGGAAATATAAAAATGGATTATAGTATAATATTAGAAAAGCAAAAGATTTTCAAGCAAGGCAGAAATAAAATAGATTCAATATCTATATCTTCGTATGAAAAAGATTTTGAATTGACATTTACCCATAATTCAACCGCAATTGAAGGAAATACTCTTTCTCTTATGGAAACAAAAGTTATATTAGAGGATGGAATATCAATCGGTGGTAAAGAGTTAAGAGAAATATACGAAGTTGTGAATCACAAAAAATCTTACAGGTACATCAAAAGATGTATAGCTGAAGATAAGCAATTGGATGAGACTATAATTAAAGATATACATGCAATTTTGACTGAAAACATTATTATTGGTGGAATATATAGAAATCAAGATGTCAGGATTAGCGGAGCTGGGCACACACCACCTTCAGGAAATGATATGTTCATGCAGATTAAAAATTTTTATGCTGATTTACAATATAAGAAAGAATATAATCCTATTGAATTAGCAGCATGGACACATGCAGAGTTTGTGCGGATACATCCTTTTATCGATGGTAACGGAAGAACATCAAGACTAATCATGAATTATCAGCTTATGATTAATGGATTTTTACCGGTATCTATTGCAAAAGAAAACCGCTTAGAATACTATAATGTATTAGAAGAGTATGCTGTAAATGGTAATTTGACTCCATTTGCTCATATGATTGCAAAATTAGAAGAAGAACAATTGGATAGTTATATAAAACTTATTAAATGAGGACTGAGAGATCAGTCCTTTTTATATTAAAAATTTAATTTATGGAGAAAATCTAGCAGTTAATAATTCATTTTACGGGCGCATTTATTTGTTGAAATGAAAAAGTAACTGCTAGGACATATTGACACTAGCAATCATACTTCTTAAATAGGGCAAAATATGAACTTATAAGGGTGTATAATTAGACCAAAGCTATTGTTTTGCTCGAAATGTGAACATGGTTAATAAGAAACGCATCAGTTGTTTGCAAAATTAACTGAGACCCTACTTGAGAAGAAGTATGAGGCCTTTGTTTGATCTTGAAAATTGATTAGTGTTTCATTAACTTTGGACTCAGTACAACCTCATCAGGTGGAATGGGTGAGAGGTGAAGAGCAGATAATAGCTTTTTTTCATCTGCTGAATCCATTAACTCAAAAGGTGTTTTATCGTGCAGTTG
>CAYPIB010000014.1:12382-19317 GCA_964410675.1 uncultured Roseburia sp. | reverse complement strand
GCTTTTTTTCATCTGCTGAATCCATTAACTCAAAAGGTGTTTTATCGTGCAGTTGTTCTCGCAAAACACTGTTGATGTGACAGCAAATAAGACTAACATCATTTGCAGTGAGCTTATTGAAACTAGTACCTTTTGGAATAATTCTTCGAATGAAACGATGATTGTTTTCTACCTGTGGTTTTTGCCAGGAGGCTTGTGGATCACAAAAGAAGACATGTGTTCGGATTAATCCAGTTCTTGTATGTTCAAGAGCATTCGGATTCTTAAATTCAACCCCGTTGTCAGTGAGGAGCACGGAGAACAACCTTTTAAACAAGGCCATACCAAGTAATTCAGTTAAGGAATCGAAAACTTGGATAACGCTGTCCTGGGTACCATCATTCATTAGAAAAATAAACATAAAACTGGTTTTACGAAATATCATTGTCAGAAAAACTTTTCCTTTTTCACGGCTGCCCTTTACCGTATGCATTTCAACAATGGAAAGATCGGGATTAGCTTCAATATAAGAATTAAAATCTTCATAAGTACGTCCTTGACGGTATTGATACTCAAGTTTGGTAAGAACTTTTTTGGGTCTGCGCTGTCTGTATACAACCTTTTGCGGAAGATCGATGTTTCTGATTTTAAAAACACTCTGATCAATATAGTTATAAAGTGTACGTTCAGAAATACCAAGTTCATCCGCGTGTGTTGTACAGATGTGATTTAGTGATTGTCCTTTGGCAATAAGCGGTTCAATAATCGCAGCGATTTTCCGAAGCTCTGAAGGAGTCATTCTTACACCTGCATGAGCATTATGAAGCGCCTTTTTATGGGCAGCATTAGCTCTATGAGCCGTGTAATAAGCTTTGTTGCGTTTACACTTTTTCTGCATGTTACAGTTGCTACAGACGTAGGGCGGTTTGTTTAATAAATCACACTGGAAGGACTCATACATGTCACATATAGTGGTGCATATGATACCATCTGGACATCTTTTACACCGTGAAGCAAAACAACCATGAACACCAACCTTTGTGCAAAGAGTATTTTTTTGACAACTAGATTTACGGATACAGTCGTTTTCTCCAGGAAGTGTAATTCTGTTAGTGAAGCAACGATAATGCATTACTTCACGAGCAATGGTGGAAGCAGAACGGTCAAGATTTCTAGCGATGGAAGCAAAGGAATAATCTTGATGAAGCATTCGTTCAATGATAATACGTTCAGGTAAGGATAATTGTTTAGGCATAATGGCTCCTTCCTGATCAAACAAAGGTTAATCTAAATATACACTTTTGCAAAAGTAACTGCTAGTTTGCAAAAGTAGTTGCAAGCAAAATCTAGCAGTTAATAATTCATTTTACGGCGCATTTATTTTTAGTAAAGTCCGTTTTTTGGTACACTTCATTTGTTAAACTTAAGGAACTTAAGTGTTTTGCACAACAATCTATTAATAAAAGGTTTAACAACTCAGAATGGAGGAAGGATATGAAGAGCGGCGTAGAAGAATTAAAATTTTTAATAATAAGTATGGTATGTATACTTATATTTGTATTTTCAATTGCAGGAACGGTCATTGGCAGACAGACGGATGAATATGAACTAAATAATCCATACTATAAGCAAATGGAAAATAATTATTTAAAAGAAGTCAAAGACGTGCTGTCAGATTTGGGATTAGAAAACAGTGGTCTCAGTCTGACAAAGGTGATATTTCCAAATGGAGAGAGGGAGTATACATTATTACTGCATCATTATAAGTTAAAAGAAGCAGAAAAAGAAAAAATAATGGAGCAATTAAGAGTGATAGAAACTATTTCATGTAAGTGGCCGGTGATGATAGAAACTATACTATAATGGGAGAGTTTTAAGAAAGAACATGACAATCAATGGTTTTGGGATTATAATGTAATACATATGAGCAGAAAAGGAGAAGAAAAATGAGAAAAGATCCAAAGCCATATGAAATTTATGAGCATAGTAACGGTAAAAAATATCAAGTGATCGCAGTGGCAGAGCATGTGGAAACAAAAGAAAAAATGATTGTATATCAAGCTCTTTACGACATATATAAAATTTATACAGCACCGTATTCTTTCTTTTTTTCTAAGGTAAGGGAAGAAAACCATTTAAAACAAAAAGAAAAGCCTGAGATAGTTGCAGCAGAAGAGGAGCAGACAGAAGGAAAAATCGATTCGATGGTTTTAGAATTTCTGGAAGCAGAATCTTATGAAGAGCGGTTGAATATTCTCGCGTCACTCAGACATCGTATTACGGACGATATGATTAATACGATGGCAATAGCAGTAGGAGTAGAGGTGCCTGAGGGATTGATTGAAAAGCGGTATGATGAGCTTAGATATTGTATTACAACGCTGCAGAAGTATGAAAGCGGCAGAAGAGAATAATTCTATTCTTTTGATTTCAGTATGCCTGTCTTTTGGAGGAATAGAAGATGGCATATCATTTAGAGGATAAACTAGTAATTGGCGTCAGTTCCAGAGCGCTATTTAACTTAACAATAGAAAATGAAATCTATGAACAAAAGGGGATAGAGGCTTATTGCCGCTATCAGATTGAACACGAAAATGATATATTAAGTCCCGGGCCGGGTTTTTGGCTGATTAAATCATTACTTGATTTAAACGGAATTTCTCATGTCAAAGATTGTGTTGAAGTAATTATTATGTCTAAAAACAGTCCGGATACATCACTTAGAATTTTTCAATCCATCAGACATTATGGACTTCCCATTACACGGGCAGTTTTATCAAGCGGTAATGCCTTATCACCATATCTTTCTGCATTTAAGACAGATTTATTTTTGTCAGCAGATGAAACAGATGTGCAGTGTGCGTTAGATGATGGAATTGCGGCAGGTGTCATTTTAAATCCTCAGGGAGGATGTTATAATAAGGAGACAAACAGCGGTCCGATTAGAATTGCTTTTGATGGTGATGCAGTATTATTTTCAGATGAATCAGAAAGACTATTTCAGGAAAAGGGTCTAAAGGCATTCGAACAAAATGAAGAATGCTTTGCCAAAAAACCTTTACCGGAAGGACCATTTGCCAAGTTCTTAAAGACAATTTCCAGACTGCAAAAAGAATTTCCGGTATCCAGGGTGCCAATTCGCACTGCACTTGTTACCGCGAGGAGTGCACCCGCACATGAACGGGTTATACGGACACTGAGGTCGTGGAATGTGCGGATAGATGAAGCATTCTTTTTAGGGGGAATTGAAAAGAAGGATATATTAAAGGCGTTTGGAGCCCATATATTTTTTGATGACCAGATGATTCATGCCTTGTCAGCCTCAGAAGTTGTTTTTTCGGCTAGAGTGCCATATAGGAACAGTGCATGATTATTGCTTTACAAAAAGAACACTTACAAGTATAATTCATGTAATTAGTTACATTAATAAAATAATAATTAAGAAAATCTTTATTGATTTTAGGAAAAAAATGAGTAAACTAGATTATATTACAGTACCGCTTTTAAAATGGTACGATGAAAATTCCAGAATACTTCCATGGCGGGAAAATAAAGAAGCTTATCGGATATGGGTTTCTGAGATTATGCTTCAACAGACTAGAGTAGAGGCAGTAAAACCTTATTTTGAGCGCTTCTTAACACAACTGCCGGGAGTAGCGGAATTGGCTTTGGCAGAAGAAGACAAGCTCTTAAAGCTTTGGGAGGGTCTTGGATATTATAATAGAGTCCGTAACATGCAAAAGGCGGCCAGAATGATTATGCAGGAATATGAAGGTAAGATTCCGGCGGATTATGAGACTCTTTTAAAGCTTCCGGGTATCGGGGCATATACAGCAGGAGCTATTGCTTCCATTTCCTATAATATTCCGGTACCGGCAGTAGATGGAAATGTCCTTCGGGTTTTAACAAGACTGACAGCTGATTATTCTGATATATTAAAACAGAAGACGAAAAAATATTACGAACAATTACTGGCTGATATTATTCCAATCGAAAGTGCCGGAAAATTTAATCAGGCACTTATGGAATTGGGAGCAATCGTTTGTATACCAAATGGTACCCCTAAATGTGAAGTTTGCCCATGGCATGATTTTTGTCAGGCTAGAAAAGAGGGACTTACTGACAGCATTCCTTTTAAGACAGCTAAAAAACCGCGAAGAATAGAAAAGCGTACGATACTTATTATTCGAAAAGGGAATACAGTAGCATTGATGAAACGGCCTAAAGAAGGTTTATTAGCAGGCTTATATGAATTTCCGGGCTTAGACGGACACTTATCAGAGGAAGAGGTTTTATCTTATCTAAATATAAAAGGAATTGAGCCAATCCATATTCAGCCGCTTGACCATGCAAAGCATATTTTTTCACATGTCGAATGGGATATGGTTGGTTATGCCATTAAAGCAGGAGAGTTTATTTCCGATAAAACAATTAAAAAGCTTGATGCTTTAGAAGAAGTTTATTTGTTTATCGAGCCGGAAGAAATACAAATTAATTATCCGATTCCTTCAGCCTTTAAAGCATATATTGAATATGCGCATATAAAGCTGGGACAGAACTAATATTATGAAAAATAAAATGTAAAGTAGGGAGTTTCAAATGAAATTATTAACAATTGTTGTGCCTTCTTATAATTCACAGGATTATTTAGCCCATTGTGTTGATTCACTCATTGTAGGTGGAGATGATGTAGAGATATTAATTGTGAATGATGGTTCATCGGACCGGACTGCCGAGATTGCGGAGGAATATGAAAAGAAGTATCCGACTATAGTTAAAGCAATTCATAAAGAAAATGGCGGACATGGTTCAGCAGTAAACACCGGACTGGATCATGCGACAGGTCTTTACTTTAAAGTTGTAGATAGTGATGACTGGGTAAAGAGCAGTGCGTATATACAAATATTGGACACTCTTAGAAGATTAGCCGGAGGAGAGAAAGTACTTGATATGCTTATTAGCAACTTTGTTTATGAAAAAGAGGGTGCTGATCGTAAAAAGGTAATTTCTTTCCGTAATGCACTTCCGGAAAATACTATGTTTACGTGGGATGAAACGAAACATTTTCATAAGTCACAAAATATTTTAATGCATTCAGTTATTTACCGTACGATGCTTTTGAGAGAGTGTAATTTAAGACTTCCTGAGCACACATTTTATGTTGATAATATTTTTGTCTTTATCCCGTTGCCATATGTTCGAAATATGTATTATTTAGATGTTAATTTTTATCGTTATTTTATCGGCAGAGATGATCAGTCTGTCAATGAAAAGGTAATGATAAGCAGAATTGACCAGCAGATTAAAGTAAATAAAATTATGATTGACTATTTTGTTGAAACAAAGATTTCTAATCCAAAGGCAGAAAAGTATATGCTGAAATATTTGGACATAATTACAACGGTTTCTTCTATTATGTTAATTTTAGCAGATACAGAGGAAGCGCTCGATAAGAAAGAAGAGCTTTGGAATTATTTAAAACAAAAGGATAAGAGATTATTTTTGAAGATGCGGTACGGATTCCTTGGCGGAACAATGAATTTGCCGGGTCAAGGCGGAAGAAAAATATCAGAAAGTCTCTACCGCCTGGCACAGCGTTTTGTTCAGTTTAACTAAGAACTGCTTAGAACTGATTTCGATCGACGAAAAGGTCTGTATATAAGAATGTACATGAATACCGATAGACCGACTGCAGTATACACGTCAAAAATAGAATGCTGCTTAATAAATACTGTAGATAGAACAATAAGAACACAAAGAATAAGGGAACTGACCCAGATGGCTTTGTGTTTTTTTAATGCTTCATTTTGGGCAATTGCAATATGGGCCATAATTGAATTATAGCAATGGATGCTTGGAAAAAGATTGGTAGGCGTGTCCATTTTATACATTGCTTTCACTAATTTAATACAAAAATTATCCCGTTCAAAACTTACAGGTCTTAAATCATGGCCATTTGGATAGATAAATGAGACTAAAAGAAAAATTGCCATTCCAACCCCAAGCGTAATACAAAGTTTGTAAAAATCTTGTTTATCTAAAAATATAAAGGTAATTACAGTTACTGCAATATACGGAAACCATAAATAATAGGGAATTACAAACCACTCAATAAAGGGAATATAATCGTCAAGTCTTGTATGAATTAAATAAAAGTTTTCGGTTACAGTACTTTCAAGATAAGCAAACACTGTTATATAAAATGGAAAAAACAGTATCGGCAGAAGAGCATGCTTATATTTGTGTAAAAAGTCTTTCATGGTAAAAAAACTCCTTTCATTTATTGGCCACACTTTACTATTCTAAATATTATCATTCCAATGTCAAGGAAAAGTATGTAAACTTAAGGAAAAGTTATAAAATCTACATTTGCACAAATATGATTTTATGCTATACTAATCACGATAGTATTTACGGGAAAAGTAAATGCATATGATAAATATCAAACCGGAGGTAAAAAGATGTATTCTTTAGATGAAGTAAAAAATGTAGACCCGGAAATTGCGGCTGCAATCGAGGCAGAGCAGCATAGACAGAATAGTCATATTGAATTGATTGCTTCTGAAAACTGGGTAAGTAAGGCAGTTATGGCAGCTATGGGAAGTCCGCTTACAAATAAATATGCCGAAGGGTATCCGGGCAAGAGATATTATGGCGGCTGTGAGTGTGTAGATGTAGTAGAAAATCTAGCAATAGAAAGAGCAAAAGAATTATTTGGCTGTGATTATGCCAACGTTCAAACACATTCAGGTGCACAGGCAAATATGGCAGTACAGTTTGCAATTTGTGAACCGGGTGATACCATTATGGGAATGAATTTAGCACATGGCGGACACTTAACACATGGAAGTCCGGTTAATATGTCCGGTAAATATTTTAAAATTGTACCATATGGAGTAAATGATGAAGGCTTTATCGATTATGATGAGCTTTTAAACATTGCTTTGGAAGCAAAG
>CAYPIB010000014.1:0-12293 GCA_964410675.1 uncultured Roseburia sp. | reverse complement strand
TATGGCACATATTGCCGGTCTTGTTGCGGCAGGACTTCATGAAAGTCCGATTCCATATGCTGATGTTGTTACTACAACGACACATAAAACATTAAGGGGTCCAAGAGGCGGACTTATTTTAGCAAATAAGGAAGCGGCAGAAAAGTACAATTTTAACAAGGCAGTATTCCCTGGTATTCAAGGTGGTCCATTAATGCATGTTATTGCGGCAAAGGCAGTTTGTTTCAAAGAGGCAATGACGGATGAGTTTAATGTTTATCAGAAAAACGTAATTGATAATGCACAAGCTTTATGTAAAGGACTTATGGACAGAGATATTAAAATTGTATCAAGCGGTACGGATAATCATTTAATGCTTGTTGATTTGACAAACTATGATTTAACCGGAAAAGCAGTGGAGAAACTTTTAGATTCTGCTCACATTACAGCAAATAAAAATACAATTCCAAATGATCCCAAATCTCCATTTGTTACAAGTGGTATCCGTTTAGGTACACCGGCTGTGACATCGAGAGGTATGAATACAGAGGATATGGATAAAATTGCCGAAGCAATTGCGATGGTTATTAAAGAAGGCGAAGCAAAAGTGGAAGAAGCACAGGCTATTGTGAAAGGTCTGACAGAAAAATATCCACTGATTTGATTGAGAAATAAATATATGAATGGTGCCCCTTTCTGCGTTAGGCCGTGGAAAGAGGGCATTTATTTTTCATATCATAAGAAAGAGGACCTTCCTGTGATATGAAAACCCTCCGGGGGATGCGCGCTCGGCGCGAGATTCTGCCAAGCAGAATCTTTCTTGTAAAAATTCAACAAATACTATTGCATCGTTTTGGTAATTATGCTACAATATCTCTCAGTGGCATACAAGTGTCCGTCGCAGAAAGACAACAAAGACAAGTGTGTTTTTAGAACGGACAATCATCATGTGATATGAGGTAATAATATGAATAATACCGAATATTTCGTAGTAAAACAAAAGGCTTTGCCGGAGGTATTGTTAAAGGTAGTTGAGGCAAAGCGGCTTATTAAAGCAGAAAAGGTACTTTCTGTTCAAGAAGCAGTAGACAAGGTAGGTATCAGCCGAAGTTCTTTTTATAAATACAAAGAGGATATTTTTCCGTTTCATGATACGGCACAGGGAACAACAATTACATTAACGGTACAGATGAACGATGAGCCTGGACTTTTGTCAGATGTATTAAGGATAATTGCTGTTTTTGGAGCCAATATACTGACAATACATCAGAGTATTCCAATTAATGGAGTGGCCTCACTCACAGTCAGTGTGCAAGTATTGCCAACAACAAGGGATGTTTCGGAAATGATAGACGGCATGGAAAAAAAGCAAGGTGTACATTACGTTAAAATTTTAGCGAAGGAGTAAAGAATATGGTAAAGATAGCAGTGTTAGGATACGGTACAGTAGGAAGTGGAATAGTAGAAGTAATTAAAACAAATCAAGAGCTTGTGGATAAAAAAGCAGGTGTAAAGATTGATGTTAAATACATACTTGATTTAAGAGATTTTCCGGGAGACCCTTATGAAAGCTTAGTTGTTCATGATGTTAATATCATCTTAAGCGATGCGGAGATTTCAGTCATTTGTGAGGCAATGGGCGGAATTGAGCCGGCATACACATTTACAAAAAAGGCGCTCTTATCCGGTAAGAGTGTTTGTACCTCTAATAAAGAATTAGTGGCAAAGCATGGTCCTGAATTAATCCAGATTGCCAAAGAGAATGACTGCAATTATATGTTTGAGGCAAGTGTTGGCGGTGGCATTCCAATTATCCGTCCAATTAATGCATCCCTCACACCGGAAAGAATTGATGCGGTATCAGGTATCTTAAATGGTACAACAAATTATATTCTGACTAAAATGGAAAAAGATGGTTCCGATTTTGATGCAGTATTAAAAGAGGCGCAGGAAAAAGGCTATGCGGAACGTAATCCGGAAGCAGATGTAGAGGGACATGACGCGTGCCGTAAAATAGCAATCCTTTCTTCACTTGTATATGGAAGTACAGTAAATTATGAAGAGATTTATACTGAGGGAATTACTAAAATAACTACAGAGGACTTCGCTTATATGCATAAAATGGGAACAACCATTAAGCTCTTAGGTAAGAGTAAGGAGGAAGACGGTAAATATTTTGCCATGGTAGCTCCGTTTGTATTAAACAGTGACAATCCGCTCTACACGGTAAAAGACGTTTTTAATGGTATTTTAATACATGGCTGTACTCTTGGTGAAACAATGTATTATGGTAAGGGAGCCGGAAAGCTTCCGACTGCCAGTGCGGTGGTGTCTGATGTTATTGACTGTGCAAAGCATATAAATAAGAATATTTTTTGCTTCTGGAGTCCTGAAAAACTTGATCTAATTAGTATTGATGATGTAAAACACAGATTTTTTGTCAGAGTTTCCGGTACTGATAAAAAAGCAGTGGAGGAAGTGTTTGGAAATGTTGTATTTATCGATGCCGGACTTGACGGAGAGCTTGGATTTACAACCGAGATTATGACTGAAAGGTTATATAATGAAAAGGCGGAGAAGGCGGGTCATGTTATTGGCAGAATACGCATGGAAGATTAATATTTGGTGACTGAAAAGAGGATGAAATAATGAAATATATTGTAGTTCTTGGTGATGGAATGGCAGATGAACCGATTGGCTCTCTTTCGGGAAAAACGCCGCTTGCATATGCCAATACGAAAGCAATGGATAGGTTAAGTGCCGCTGGTGAAATAGGGATGGTACATACAATTCCGGATGGCATGAGTCCGGGGTCGGATACGGCGAATCTATCCGTGATTGGATATGATCCAAAGATTTACTATTCGGGACGCTCACCGCTGGAAGCACTTAGTATCGGTGTTCCCATGAAAGCTACAGATATCGCTATTCGCTGTAATATAGTAACAATTTCTGAAGAAGAAACAGTATTTGAAGATAAAACTATTATTGATCATAGTGCAAGTGAAATTAGTACGAAGGACTGTGCCGTCTTACTGGAGGCAGTCAGAAAAGAACTGGAAACGGATCTTTATAAATTTTACCTTGGTACGAGCTACCGGCATTGCCTTATTTGGGAGCATGGAAAGGTTATTGAACTGACACCGCCGCATGACGTACTGGAACGGGTGATTGGCCAATATTTACCAAAGGATCAAATGCTTCTTCAAATGATGAAGAAAAGCTATGATATTTTGGTAAATCATCCAATTAATATAGAACGTAAAAAGCAAGGGCTGAATCCAGCCAATTGCTGCTGGTTCTGGGGAGCCGGAACGAAGCCGATGCTTGACAATTTTGAAGAAAAGACAGGTAAAAAGGGTGCTGTCATTTCTGCTGTCGATTTATTAAAGGGGATTGCAGTTGGCGCAGGTATGGGCGTCATCGAAGTGGAAGGGGCAAACGGCGGTCTTCATACTAATTATGAGGGTAAAAAGAATGCTGCAATTAAAGCACTTTTAGAAGATGAATATGATTTTGTATATATTCATGTTGAAGCTCCGGACGAGATGGGGCATCAGGGCAGTGTTGAAAAAAAGATTAGTGCAATTGAGCTTCTGGATTCTGAAGTAATCGGACCGCTGGAAGAGGAGCTTAAGCAAAAAAATATAGATTTTAGAATGCTTGTGCTCCCGGATCATCCAACACCGGTAAGACTACGCACTCATACGTCAGAGCCGGTACCTTATCTGCTCTATGACAGTACTGGCCAAAAAGAAAATACACTGATGTATAATGAGGAAAATGCAAAAAAGAGCGGCAATTTTGTTGAAGATGGATATGAAATGATAAATATCTTATTTTCAAAATAAAAGATTACAAATACAGGCATGATAATGATGTACTGCATAAAATAAAGAAAAGATTAGATTGACTTCAAGGAGATAGGAAGAGATGAAAAAAGTTGTGAAATTTGGTGGAAGTTCACTTGCCAGTGCCGAGCAGTTTCAAAAGGTAGGAGAAATCATCCATGCTGATAAAAATAGGAAATATGTCGTACCCTCAGCGCCAGGGAAAAGAAATCCGGGTGACACAAAGGTTACCGACATGCTTTATGCAACATATGCATATGCAGAAGCAGGAAATGATTTTAAAAAAGCATTAAATGGCATTAAAGAAAGATATGATGAAATTATTAGGGGACTAAAACTTGACTTATCCTTAGATAAAGAATTTGAAGTAATTGCATCTAATTTTGAAAAGAAGGCCGGTTCTGAATATGCAGCCAGCCGCGGCGAATATTTAAACGGTCTTATTATGGCAAAGTATTTAAAGTATGAATTCATTGACGCAGCAGAGGTTATTCTATTTGATGAAGACGGCAGCTTTATGGCAGAGAAAACTGATGAGGTACTTTCGGCAAAGCTTGCCAAAATAGATAAGGCAGTTATTCCGGGCTTTTATGGAGCTAAAAAGGATGGAACCGTTAAAACCTTTTCAAGAGGCGGATCGGATATTACCGGCTCTATCGTAGCAAAAGCAGCAAGAGTAGATGTATACGAAAACTGGACGGATGTATCCGGATTTTTGATTGCAGACCCACGTATTATTAAAAATCCAAAAGGCATTGAAACAATCACTTATCGCGAGTTAAGGGAGCTTTCCTATATGGGAGCAACCGTACTTCATGAAGATGCAATTTTCCCTGTGCGAAGGGAAGGTATTCCAATTAATATAAAAAATACAAATGCACCAAAGGACAATGGCACATGGATTGTCGAAAGTACATGCCAAAGACCGAAATATGTCATCACCGGTATTGCCGGCAAGAGAGGCTTTTGTTCGATTAATATTGAAAAAGCAATGATGAATGCAGAAGTAGGATTTGGTCGTAAGGTACTTCAGGTTTTTGAAGAGAATAACATTTCTTTTGAGCATGTACCATCCGGAATTGATACGATGACTGTTTTTGTTCATCAGAGTGAATTTGAAGAAAATGAACAAAAGGTCCTTGCCGGTATTCATAAAGCAGCTCATCCTGATTCTATCGATTTAGAAGCTGATTTGGCACTCATTGCAGTAGTTGGGCGCGGCATGAAAGCAACAAGGGGAACAGCCGGACGTATTTTCTCTGCACTTGCACATGCTAATATAAATGTAAATATGATTGATCAGGGATCATCCGAGCTTAATATTATTATCGGTGTAAAAAACTGCGATTTTGAAGGAGCTATCAGAGCTATCTATAATATTTTTGTTGAAGTGCAGTTGTAATTATCACAAAAATCTTAATATTCTGTTAAAATATTACAAATTAGTTAAAATATATTGAAAAAAAATCCGTTTACTTGTATTGTATAAAGTACAAGTAAGCGGATTTTTATAGTATGGGTGGAGAAGCAAATGAGAAAAGTATTTAATAAAAAACAGTTTTTGGTTTGGGTCATGATACTGCTTTTGGCAGTATGTATTAATTGTGGAAATACTTTAGAAGTGCAGGCAGTTTCATTTTTTGTAAATGAAGAAGAGGATACAAAAGATACAGATGCAGTAACTGAGGATACGAATACCGTAGTAAAAACAAAAAAGATTACTTTAAAAAGTAAGAAAATTACTGCTTACATAGGTAATAAGGTGACGTTAAAGCCTGTTTTTAAACCTGCAAATGTCAGTAATAAAAACGTAAGGTATTCAAGCAGCAATAAAAAAGTTGCCACTGTTAGTAAAAAGGGTGTTGTAACGTGTAAGAAAAAAGGCTCGGCAACGATTACAATTCGGAGCTTAGATGGCAGCAAGAAGTATGTAAAGTGTAAAATCACAGTTAAAAATATAAACTTTAAAGCTCGTACGACGAGGCCTTCTTTCAGCAGTAAATGGTATTACTCGAATAAGAATATATATTATTGCTATGATCGGTATGCACCGACCAAAGGGGCATTTGATGGCGGCAGATACTGCTATGGCAACTGTACGTGGTATGCTTGCGGGCGTGCCGGTGAAGTTTTACAAAAGGCAAAGAAAAAACAGGATGTAAGTATTTTTGGTCCTAATCCATATGGAATCTGGTTAAAAAACAAACAAAGCGGTACATATCCTACCGGAAACAAAGCTAAGGTGGGAGCTTTAGTAGTATTTGGACTTCGCTATGGAAATTATCATATTGCGGTAGTTGAAAAGATTGAGAATGGTTTTATATATGTTTCTGAATCCGGTTACAAAACAGGGTTTAAGGCTCCGTCTAAAAGTGATATTGTTTTCCATTACGGACCGATAACAGATTGGAACAATGGAAGAGAAATTATAGGCTATATATATTTATTATAAAAACGAAAAATACGACTGATTGAGTATCAGCCGTATTTTTTTATGTTATAGGAGTATTTCCTATAACATTATTGTTTTTATTAATATCCCAGGTTTTCACCGACAAGGAAAACCTTAATTCTGCCTGCAATACCGCTGTGCCTTGTAATAACAATCTGATTGCACATGCAGTCAGGTGAGAGGCAGTCACCGCAGTGTCCGGTTACAGCACATGGAGTATTGCGGTTTAAGCGCACTCCATTTGGCGGTGCAGCAACATTTTGAGTTCTTGATAAACCGCTGCCAATATCAGAGACAACTTTGTTCATGCCGGCAATTACAAAAACTTCTTTAGGACCATGGCAAAGGCATGCCACTCGATTTGCGGCACCGTCAATATTAACAAGCTCACCGCCTAGAGTAATAGCATTTGTACTGGTAAAAAAATAGTCACTTAAAACTGCTTTCGAAAAGTATAGCCGTTTTTCTTCTTCGCTTTTGGCGTTTGAACGATCAAGTAGCTTAAATTTTTTTTTGGAAACAGCATCTAATAATCCACTGTCTTTTAATGTAACAGAACCTCCCCATGTAATAGTTGCGCCTTCACTCAGCATGGAGAGTACTTTTTCAACTAAGATCTCGGTAGTTTCACAGTAATAGCCATTCATATTCCGTGCTTCCAGATTTTTAATAATAGAAGCAGCTGTATGTTTGAAAGATTGTTGCAAGGGTGTCATAATTAATTCCTCCTTCATAAAAAGTGATTATCATAATATAACTTATTTTATCAATAATGTTATAGGAAAGTATATAAAAAGGCAAGAAAAAAGCAAAGAAGAATAATGGCGAACAATAAAATAAGTTGTCACAATTTGTTGATAATAAGAAATAATATACAAATAAAATAGATTTAATTGTGAATAAAGTCGAATTTATAAATAATAGAAAGAAATAATTAGAAATGTGTTGACAATTGGGACGAGAATTATTATAATGAACTCATACAAAAGAAATTCAAATAGATTAAAATCTAAGAGAAAGAGAGGTACAGTCCACCAAAGCAGATTTTGAAAGTGTACTAAAGAGCGAAGTACAAAAGAAAAAATAGTTTGATTCAAGTACATGAGAAAAAGTAACGAAGTACAAAAGAAAAATTATTGTAACGCAACAGTAACATGTTAGTAAAATAATTTGAAATACCGTTACAGTACAAGAAGTACAAAGTAGTAAAGTGGAAAGAATGAACGGAATTCGGAGGTTGGTCCAATGGATCAAGAAGTTTAGAAGCGGGTATTAGTCGAAAAAGATTGATGCCCGCTACTATTTTGTGCTAGAATGAAGACATTGGAGGTGTAGTAATGTTAAATAAGAGACCAATGGATGAACTCACAAAAGAAGAATTAAGAAAAGAGCGCAAAAAAAGAGCACAAATGCAGGCTTATGGACTTTTAGTGCTGGGTATCATTGTGGCAGTTGGAGCCATCACTGGGATTGGCTTTTTAATTAGTGGATTATTACATAATATCAATAAAAATGATACTTCAACAAATGTTGCTCATATGGTTTCAGAAAATAATGAGACATCGAAAGATAAGCAAGAGGAAGCAGCAAAAACTCAGACAGAAGAAGACAGCAGTGAAGAGGAAGCGATTGCTAAGCAGGTGGAAGAGGCAAAGGAAAATGAACCGGAGCCTGATAAGAGTGTGGAAGAGCTGCAAAAAGAAGCACTTCAAAAATATGCTGCATCCTTTATCGAGAGTATGACAATAGAAGAAAAAGTAGCCGGATTATTTTTTGTAACACCCGAATCACTTACGGGAGTAAGCAAGGCAATTGCGGCTGGAAGCAGTACAAGCCAGGCATTGTCCCAATATTCTGTCGGCGGAATTGTTTTTGATGAGAAAAATATGGTAGATGAGTCTCAGTTTAGAGATATGGTGTATAATACAAAATCTTTCAGTAAGTATGAATTGTTTACCGGGGTAAATGATGAAGGTGGTGAGGAAAGTCCATTTTCTAAATCCGGGCTTAGAACAGAAGAGGTACTGAGTGAAAAAGTAATTGGTGAGACTTCGGGTGCAGCCGGGGCCTATAGTGCCGGTATATCCATGGCATCGACTTTGTCCTCTTTTGGATTAAGTGTGAACTTCGCTCCTCTGGGAGATATTATGCTTTCCGAAACATCTTTTATTGCAGATAGAACTTTTGGCAGCAGTTCGCCGGAGAATACAGCGTCTCTTACTAAAAATATGATTAAGGGAATGAATGATCAGGGAACTAACAGCTGCTTAAAATATTTTCCGGGTTACGGCGATGCAGTCAAGGGACCGGAGCATGGAAGGGTTATATCCAAAAGAACAAAGGAAGATTTAGTAAAAAATGAATATGAGATTGTGAAGGCAGCGATGGAAGCAGATGTTCCGATGATTATGGTTTCACATGTGAGTATGCAGGAAATTACCGGTGATATGATTCCGGCTTCTCTTTCCAGCAGTATTATTACGGACATTTTACGTGGTGAGTTAGAGTATGATGGAATTATCATCACTGATTACATGAATCAAAACGCAATCACCAGGAATTATAAACATGCTGATGCGGCTGTAATGGCTATTGAGGCAGGAGCAGATATGATTTTGGCACCGTCTGATTTTAAGAAAGCATATAATGGATTGCTGGCGGCAGTGGAGAAAGGCGATATTACAGAAGAGCGGTTAGATGAGTCTCTCTATCGTATTTTTATGGTAAAATATAAAAACTCTGTAGATTATGATGAGACTACGTTTTCAGAAGAATAATTCTAAAAATGTATATTACCAGTAGGTGTACTGGATAAAAGAAATAGAAAATATATTTTAAGGAAAAGGGGCCGATATGTGTGAGGCCTCTTTTTTGATTGTATAATGGGATAAGTAAAAATGCCGGCAGACAAAATGGTTCAAAGATAAAAGACATATATCCGACAATACATGCTAATATAGTTTTTTCATGCAGTAAATAAAATATAATAATTAAAGCGACCCCGGGACCAGCATAGTCCGTTTTTAAAAGCGTGGCAATTAAAATAATTAGTAAGCTGGATACAAGTGAACAAAGTCTTGCTAAATCAGGTACGACTCCCTTTGAAATCAATTTTTTTGTGATTGAGTCTATCGCAATGACAGCAATGAGTCCAAGGAAAAGAGTAAAATAAACGTTTTGCAGCCCAAAGTAATAAAGCTTGTTTTTTATTGCTAAGTCAAAAGGTATTTCTGAAAGAATTGCAAAAATAAATAAACGTGCTGCGTATGCTTTTCGATTGTTTGTATGGACAAATCCCTCAACGATTAAAAAACAAAAAATCGGAAAGGCGGTTCGGCCAATTTGTCTGAGCAGCATATAAAAATCATAGTATGAAAAGGGAGATCCTACCCATAATGGTGAGGTTTTATTTGTAATAAAAATTGGCAGCGCACACACAAAAGCAGCACCGATATGATCAATTAACATTGTGATAACAGCGATTGTTTTTAATGCGGTTCCGGATAAGACTTTATATTTATTTAAGGCAGAAGGCTGTGGATTCATAGTGTTTTCATCCTTTTTGTTTGGTAAACAGTAATGTTTCCGTTAAATAAAATAAAAAAGTACCGAATGACCGGTACTTTGTAAGAGCGCGAGACGGGACTCGAACCCGCGGCCTCGACCTTGGCAAGGTCGCGCTCCACCAACTGAGCCACTCGCGCATGTGCTCAACACAAATAATAATTTATCATAAGGAGACTGTATTGTCAACTGCTTTTTAAAAATATTAACTGGAATTTCTCGAAAAAAATGAAGCAGGAAAGGGTGATATATGCTATAATAAAACATAAATGTGTACCTTTTTGGTATATTATAATAAGAAAGAATTATTTTATAAAAAATAAAATATTGGAGGAACTTGTATGAAGCTTACTTTTATTGGGGCAGATCACGAGGTTACTGGGAGCTGTCATTATTTAGAAGCCTGCGGTAAGCATGTTTTAGTAGACTATGGCATGGAGCAGGGAGTCAATATTTTCGAAAATGCTCCTTTACCGGTAGGTGAAGCGCAAATTGACTATGTTTTTCTAACACATGCTCACGTTGATCATTCTGGTCTTCTTCCGCTTTTATATGCGAGGGGATTTAGAGGGCAGGTATTTATGACGGATGCAACGGCTAATCTTTGCAGCATTATGCTGAGGGATTGTGCCCATATCCAAATGCAGGAGGCAGAATGGAAAAATCGTAAAGCAAGACGACATACCAATGAAAGGGTAGAAGAACCGCTGTATACAATGAAAGATGCAGACGGTGTAATCAGGCAGATTGTTCCTTGCCACTATGATACCATTATTGAAATATGTGATGGTATCAAAATTCGTTTTACAGACATTGGGCATTTGCTTGGCTCATCGAGTATAGAAGTATGGATTGAAGAAATTCAAGCTGCAAAAAAATTAGTTTTTTCAGGTGATATCGGAAATTATAATCAGCCTCTTATTAAGGATCCAAAGAAAACCGACGAAGCTGATTATGTCATTATGGAATCTACTTATGGGAATCGGCAGCATACGACGGAAAGACCGGATTATATAGCAGAGCTTACAGCAATATTAAAGGAGACGTTTGATAAAGGCGGTAATGTTGTCATTCCTTCTTTTGCCGTTGGAAGGACGCAGGAGATGCTTTATTTTCTTAGGAAAATAAAAGCTGACAAGTTAGTAGAAGGGCATCCGGATTTTCCGGTTTATGTGGATAGTCCCCTTGCGGTTGATGCAACCGGAATTTTTCAAAAAAATATATATACATGTTATGATGAAGAAGCAATGGAGCTCGTTAAAAAGCGCATTAATCCGATTAGTTTTCCGGGACTTTGTCTCTCAATAACAAGTGATGAGTCAAAGGCAATTAATTTTGATGATACACCAAAAGTAATTTTATCAGCTTCCGGCATGTGTGAGGCAGGCCGAATCCGGCATCACCTAAAGCATAACTTGTGGCGGAAGGAGTCTACTATTTTATTTGTCGGCTATCAGGCAGTTGGTACATTGGGACGTGCGATTGTTGATGGTGTTGAGGAAGTAAAGCTTTTTGGAGAAACGATAGGTGTTAAAGCAAGCGTTAAGAAACTGGCAGGCATTTCAGGTCATGCAGATAAAGATGGTCTTTTGGACTGGGTAAAGGGATTTAAGCAAAAGCCGCAAAGAGTTTTTGTTGTTCATGGAGAAGCGGGTGTATGTGATGAATTTACAAGGTGTCTCAATGAGGAGCATGATTTTTCTGCCTATGCGCCTTATAGCGGAACGAGAATAGACCTCGCAACAGGCGAAATAGAATATGAAGCAGCTCCGGTTCTGATAGAAAAGAAAAAGACAAGAACAGCCTCAGATGTGTTTTCAAGATTACTTGCGGCTGGAAAGAGACTTCTTGTTGTTATCTCACGTAATGAAGGCGGAGCAAATAAGGATTTAGCGAAGTTTGCAGATCAGGTTAATTCACTTTGTGATAAATGGGAACGGTAGAAAGGTTGAAGTAAGATGAGTTTAGCTGATAATATTTTTATAGATATGTGTAAGGATATTTTAAAAAACGGTATGAGTACCGAGGGAGAAGAGGTTCGTCCGCATTGGCCGGATGGTACACCTGCCTATACAATAAAAAAGTTTGGCATCGTAAACCGTTATGATTTAAGCAAAGAATTTCCGGTTTTGACAATCAGAAAAACCGCACTGAAAAGTGCAACGGATGAGATGCTTTGGATTTGGCAGCAAAAATCCAATAATATTAATGATCTTCATAGCAATATATGGGATGAATGGGCAGATGCAGACGGCTCAATCGGTAAAGCTTATGGGTATCAAATGGGGGTAAAGCATCAGTATAAAGAAGGGATGATGGATCAGGTTGACCGGGTTATTTATGATTTAAAGAACAATCCTTTCAGCCGCCGTATTATGACGAATATTTATGTTCACCAGGATTTAAGCGAAATGAATTTGTATCCTTGTGCATATAGTATGACATTT
>CAYPIB010000013.1:0-33041 GCA_964410675.1 uncultured Roseburia sp. | reverse complement strand
TTGCAAATATAAGAATTGAAATTTGTCCCTACGAATATACTAGCAAATCCCCCTTCTTTTTTCAAGCCACTCTTTTTACAATTTTCTCCTCTTTGGTTATGCAAGTTACTATTCACAGATGCTATTCCGCGAAGTCAAAATGGTGCTGTTTTGCACAATTTTGCCACGGTTATAAGCACCAAACTGCGTGTTTTGCAGTTTGTGTGCATCGCGTATCGTGTTATTGGTCACGGAGTGAACAGTAACTTATGCAAATGCCTTTTCAAAGTACTGTTCCATTTTCTCTTGTAGTGTCGCACCGCTGGAACTAAAGGTGGATTTTACAATAATATCACCAACCTTAAAATAATATGGATTATTTACCTTCTCAATAAAATCCCTTATTCTTTCTTCTTTTGTCATTGTATCGTCGATAGCAATATTACTTATGTCTATAAGAGCGTTCCGTTCCTTATGAACTTCCATAATGTCCCTCTATTTGTCCTTTATATAAAGTCTATTTTCTACGAGTTGTCCATTATTCGTACAACTTCATTTAACCTGTATAAGTAATCCTTAACAGCAAAAGAACATGGCAGAGAGATATCTGGATTCTCTGTCAGCCGATAGGTATAAAAAAACCGCCGTTATGGTGTTACCCATACACGGCAGTAATAGATAGAACGATTTTAGTAATTAATGTCACTCAGCAGACACAACACATTCCCAAGCGTAGTCTGTATTATTAATATACCCAACATATCGGTAAACAGGACGGTAGAAGCCTTTTGTATCATATTCATAATCCAACACACATTCTTCAATATAAAGCGTATCACCCTCTGTAAAAAGATTATACTGCTCAAAGTTTCCATCTGTGATATCATGATAAGCTTCACTCTCTGATATAACTTGAATATCTGTAACATATTTATTTTCTATTACAAAATAATCAAAAGACGCAATACTTCCATTAGCATCGACAGAAACCATAATCATACCGTTTGCAAAATCGTCATAGCAATCCTGCAGTTTTGGTGCTTCCATATCCCAACGAAGTATTTTGTTATCCTGCAAGCTAAACTTTGCTTCCTTTGGAAGCAGATTATTCTCATCAAGCCACACTTCTACACTCTTTTGCCAAGTAGAAGCTTCTGCTGCTGACAGGGAAACAGCTTCTTCCCAATTTGTATAAGACCAACGACCATCTTTCAAGAAGCAGGTAAGCTGTTCTTTGTCGGAAACGAAGATTTTATTAGAGCCATCGGTACGGGGTATCTTGCTAAACTCTGTATTTGTAAATTCACCAAATTTCGCACTTATCATTTTTGCGTGTTCATAATCGTCTGCGAATATATTTTTAAACATCGGTACCGACTGTTCATTTAAGCTGATTTCCCCACTCTTCTCTATGGAAACCAAAGACATATCCTGTTTCTCGGCAGGAATAAAAGGCAGATTCCCATAAGGCTGTGCATTGTAGTTAATCACCGCAATAAGCGTAAGTACACCGTAAAGCAGCGGAAGCGCCAACATTCTTGCGAGATACTTCTTCTTTATTTTTTTCTTTTCAATGCAATTCAAAATGAATGCCGATATAAAATAACCGAACATACTGCCCACAAAATTATGGAGTAAATCGTCAAGTTCAAAAATTCCTCGTCCCGATAAAAGCTGAAACATCTCAATAAACAGTGTTACCGAGAATGAAACAATGCAGGCAACTGAAAATTTCTTGCTTTTATCGCTTAGGAATGGAAGCAAAAATCCAAGCGGTGAGAACATTAGCATATTAAAAATAATGAGCTGATATTCTGACAAATACCATTTGTTCCAAGCATTGATATAGCTGCTGAAAAGAGATATGTTGATTTTACCAGTGAAATTTGCCCCTCTACTGAAAGTGGTAAGTCCCAATACAACAAAAAACCAGGCCGCAAGCAATATAGAGATAATGACCTGCTTTTTTGGAAATGGTTTTGTTCCATGAAAAACTTTTTTATATACAGCAAATACTGCAATGATAATAACTGTTATTCCTGCTACAGGCAGCAATGCCCAGATACCATATTTCATTAAAACACTAAATATTGTCATAATATCCATTTTCTATTATCTAACCTTTTCCGAAAATATTTGAAGCAAATTATAGCACGAAATTATTCATTTTTCAACCAAGATGGGACCGCAGGACTGCGTAAATTTATCTTCGGATAAATAGAGTTCGCGATATAGGGACAAACTCCGAACCCTTGCATTTGCAAGTACACTTTGTTTATCCCTAATATTAAACTATCGTCTGTGCAGCTCATCATCAGCGAAGTAATTAATCCGATTCTGGAATCCGTTCCGAATTCTTTAAATAAATCAAGCACTAAACCGGTTGCGGCTGAAGATGAAAACATTTTTATGAATGCTAACGGCACCAGCTCCCCCGGAAAACCAATTCGATCCGTAAATTGTCCAAAAATTTTACCTATAAAATCTAAAAATCCTGATGCACGAAGAATTCCAACAGCTACCATTAAGCCTATCATCGTCGGCATAATACCTACAACTGTTTTTAATCCATCCTTTGCTCCCTTTATAAATTCATCATATACCTCCACTTTTTCTGCAATACCGTATGCAATAATATAAAAAATTAATGTGGGAATAATAATGTTGGATATATTGGCAAGAAAACTCATATGTGCTCCTAATTACACTCTGTTCAATAATTTATATGACTCGAAAAGGTCTTTTAGAATCCGCTTTTCGATACAAAGCTGCCATACTTTACAAAGATTTTACATTAACAGCACATTTTTTACATTTAATTTACGCAATCTTTTCAAATATACTCTATAATAGGAAATGTTGGAGGAAAATATTATGGACGTATCTTTTACATTTTTTTGGCAGCAGATGACTTCTAGTCCGGTGCTGTTCGTCACTGTGTTACTTACAATTGGCGTTATTTTGGTAAACGGCTGGACCGATGCACCTAATGCAATTGCTACTTGTGTTTCGACAAGATCTATGAGTGTAAATAAAGCAATTATTATGGCCGCTGTTTTCAATTTTTTAGGTGTATTAGTAATGACAATGGTCAATTCAACCGTTGCGATGACTATTACAAACATGGTTAATTTTCATGGCAATACGGATGATGCTCTTACCGCACTTTGTGCCGCATTAGTCGCAATCGTTATATGGGCTGTTGCCGCTTGGTATTTTGGAATACCTACAAGTGAAAGCCATGCTCTTATTGCCGGACTTTCCGGTGCTGCAATTGCTTTACAGGGCGGTCTTAACGGAATTAACGGCTCAGAATGGTTAAAGGTTGTTTATGGGCTTGTCCTTTCCACAGTCCTCGGATTTTCGAGTGGTTTTGGTATTTGTAAGCTTATCACAATCATTTTCAAAAAAGTTGACCGGAGAAGAACAGATGGTTTCTTTAAATACGGACAAATCTTTGGTGGTGCGGCTATGGCATTTATGCATGGTGCACAAGACGGTCAGAAATTTCTTGGTGTATTATTATTAGGTCTTTACCTTGTAAATGGAAAAGAAAACACGGCCGGTGTTGTTCTGCCAATTTGGATGATGGTTATTTGTTCCCTTACTATGGGTCTTGGAACTTCCATCGGAGGAAAGAAAATTATTAAGTCAGTGGGAATGGATATGGTTCGTTTAGAAAAATTCCAAGGCTTTTCTGCAGATATTGCCTCAGCAGGCTGCCTGCTTTTATCCTCTCTATTTGGTATTCCGGTTAGTACAACCCATACAAAAACCACGGCTATTATGGGGGTTGGAGCAGTAAAACGAGTCTCTGCCATTAACTTTGGAGTCGTCAAAGAAATGGTCTTTACTTGGATACTTACTTTCCCGGGCTGCGGTCTGATCGGATTTTTAATGGCAAAGCTATTTATGGTACTGTTTTAAATAAAGGCACTATTTTTACAAATACTTATTTTCATAATAAAGGAGAAAAACAATGGCAAAAAAAGGTGATGATTTCTTTTTTAATAATTTTATTACATGTTCTGAATACGCTTGCAAATCTGCAAGAATGTTAGAGGATATTCTGACTAATTTTGATCGTGATGCTCTTCCAAAACAAATCGTAGAGGTACATGATGTTGAGCATGGTGCCGATGAAGAAAAGCACCGTATGAAAGAAGTTTTAATCAAAGCATTTATTACCCCGATTGAACGTGAAGACATTATGATGGTCAGCCAAAATATTGATGATGTTGTTGACTGTATCGAAGATGTTATCATTCGCATCTATATTAACAATGTATCTTCAATCCGTCCGGGCGCAATTGAATTTGCACAATTGATTATTCGCTGCTGTGACTGCATGAAGGAAATTATGGAAAACTTTTCTGATTTTAAAAAGTCTAAGGTCTTAAATGAAAAATTAATTGAAGTAAACAATTTAGAAGAAGAAGGCGACAAATTATTCCTTGAATACATGCACAAGCTTCACACCGAGTGCTCTGATCCTTTAGAAATCATTGCATGGCGTGAAATTTACATTTACCTTGAAAAATGTACGGATTCATGTGAGCACGTAGCTGACGTAATTGAAGAAATTGTTATGAAAA
The DNA here is from genome assembly GCA_964410675.1 of uncultured Roseburia sp. Classification (GTDB taxonomy): domain Bacteria; phylum Bacillota; class Clostridia; order Lachnospirales; family Lachnospiraceae; genus RGIG3040. Next base: position 28,467 of record CAYPIB010000013.1, on the reverse strand, counting down.
ATTCATAAACCAATTATCTGGTACTGTGAAATCAAATTATTAAACAAGAAAAAACGGCAAGTTCAATCAATCATGAACCCGCCGTTTTTTTATTTTTTAAACTCAATGTCACTAATTTGATAACTATACAAATCATCATTATTATTAATTTCTACTTTACCCTGGATTCTAGGTGAATTATCATAAACAAAATCACTTATTGATTCATATTTATAACCGGGATCAAACTCAATGATTACATTACCTTGATCCAAATCATAATGTACTACATTACCAATATAAATCCCTAAAAATTCTTCTTGAGAAATAAAATCAGGTAATTTACTAACACCTATCTTTGTATTGTTATTATAATAAACTAACTCATCCTTAACAGAGTCAAATTTAATATCAATAGTATCATTTATAACATTGATCATACTATTGGGACTGATTGAATATACCAATTCGACAGAACCATCGGGTAAATTGTCGAAGACATATAATACATCAATTCCTACACCAGTACCACTCATCATATCGCCCGAAAAAAAGAAACGTTCATTTGACTCATCATAAGATACGCTCTGTGCTTTACCATATACAACTTCAGGAAATATACTGATAGTTTGAAGTTCATTATTGAACCAAAGTATACCATTTCCATTATCTGCTTCAGGTACTTCATACTTATACAAGACAATGTTTTTCTCTGGGTTTCTATAAATCTCAACTAAACTATCAGAAAAATCAAGCAGATCAGAACTCGCCTGCTCCATTTTTGCTAATAAACCGAGTCTCTCATCCTCTGATAACCCGGTAGATAAATCTACTTCCCTGCCATAAACATCTTCCTGTGAAAAACGTTCAACTTCTACCATCTTATCAGCCGAACTACACCCATTAGCTAATAGAACAAATATACTTAGTATTCCAACAATTACTAATTTTTTCATAGACACCCTCTTAAAATCCGCTCTTGACTTGCTTCTTTTTTCTCAGCATATGAGGCATTTGCGAAAGCCGCCACCCAGAAGGGAATTCTTGCAATTCCTACAATATCTCATTCAACAACTTATTCGCTCTTTTAGCACTGCGAAATGTTTCTAAATAATATATAACTGCCCCAATCACATAAAACAATGTAAAGGATCTAAAAGCATCTCGATAGGAATTTTGCGAATGTTCTCCAAAAAATCCGGCTATCCATATAGTCCCCATAACGACTGTTTGTGCTACGATATACTGAAGCACAATGACAACTGCCGGATGCCATCGGTCAAAAAATGAATAAGTATAGAGACAAACTACTGCAATTCCAGACCATAACAGCATCATAACAGAATTTACATAATAATCCGGATTACTTCCGGCCGCCACATTGAGAAGTCCCCCAACCATTGAAATAATCGTATAACTAATACAAATAGTAATTGCCACTTCACTGAGCCATTTTTTCATAATCTTACCTTCCTATAATTATTACAACTTTTTTTCTGCTTAGGATTTCTTCTTTTTTATCTCCATCAGAGCATGTTCAAAGGCTTCACGATAACTTCTATTAATAATTAAATTTTCCCCATTATTTAATAAAGCCACTACTCGCATACCGGCAGTATGTTTAATACTTTTTATTTTATAAATATTGACAACTTGTGATTTATTAATTCTGACAAAGCCAAAATCCCCATAGTCATCCAATACTTTTCCGAGTGTCATATCAACCTTATATGTTTTTTCCTTAAGATATGCATAGCTCTTTCTATCTACAGACTCAAAATAATAAACATCGCCAAAATAGTTGAAAACTTTACTCTCATTATTCTCATCCCAACCTGTAACAGAAGGTTCTCCCTCCTTAATGGCTCCAATAATTCTATTTAAATGTATCGTCATTGCCCGATAATGGATATCAATTCTCTCTTCAGCAATATTTTTATCTTCAAACAAATATAACTTCATGATAACCTCTCTTATACACTTTATTTATGCTCTTAGGATAAAGTGAAATATATCATGAAAGATTATTTTAACTTCTCCAAGAAATCTACTACTTGCGACTCATATAATTCAGGAGTATCAATTAAGCCCTCTATATGCTTACTTTCTGCAAGCCAGTATTTCTTTTCTTCCGTATCAATGCCTTCATAGATAGACTCCCCTACCGATATAGGTGCAAGTTCATCTTTAGAACATTGAATTACGAACGTTGGTGTAATAATCTTCTTAGAGGTCTTAATAATATCTACATCCTTAAACCCAAACTTATAATTGAGCTTCAGATACAAATCACCGAATAAACTAAAGTATTCACCGACAAACCCCTCCAGGTCCATCGCTCCCATAAACATATGCTTCATATTATCATACGAAGAATCAAGAATCAACGCAGATAAATTTTCCCTGCCGTGATCCGTACCGGCATAAAGTGCCGATGTAGCCGCTCCCATTGACTGTCCGTGGACGATAATCATATCCTCTTGTATCTCTTCCTTCATATAATTAACTAAAGCTTCTATATCTCTTTTTTCAAAATAACCAAAACTAACATAAGGATTGTTAGAATCCCCGCTTGCTCTTTGATCAATAGCATATACGTCATACTGCTGCCCCAAATAAAGCTCTGCCAGCGGAGCAATCGACTGATAATCTCCTCCATGCCCATGCACTAAAATAACAGAGCCCTTTGACTCATTTTCCACGTCATCTGCTTGATAATACTGGGTAACAGGAACAATATTGCCATCACTTGCTGTCACTTCAAAGTGATTCTCTTTATATTGACTTTTAAACTCTTCCAGATTATATCCCCAAAGCTCTAACTGCTTGATGCTATTAGATTTTGTATCATTTCCTTCATTACAAGTAAGTAACCCTTCTGCCACTTGACGTCCAATTACTAAATAGCTAAATAGTAATGCTGCAATGATTACTATACCAATTGTAATACCCACTGCTTTTATAATGTTTCTTCTTTTTTTACTCATATTTTGTCTCCTTCGAATATTCTAATATAGAGGTTTGTTTCTGGGGGAGAGCCATCACCCAGAAACAAGTTTCACAATTACTATATTATTATTTTATCAAAGCAAACAAATATTGCAAAAATATTTGCGTAAGTTGCGATATAGACTAAACAAGTTGCAATGCTTAAAAAAAGCGAAGCCTTAACAGCTCCGCCTTCGATCTTTAATTTTACAATATATAATTGCGACAACCGTACTAAATGTCGTGGCTACAATTGCCGGTGCTATAATAGAAGCCGGATTCACGCTTCCGTATTCACTCCGATAAGCAATCATATTAACTGGTATAAGCTGCAAGGATGAAATGTTTAATATTAGAAAAGTACACATTTCGGAGCTTGCCGTTTTTCCCTTACCATTCCTCTCCAAGTACTCTTTGTTTCCGCGTTCTTCCTCCAGCCTGCCAAGTGCCTCCATTGCTTTTAAACCGGCTGGTGTGCAGGCCCAGCCCAAACCAAGTATATTAGCAATCACGTTAGTAGCGATATAATCTAGGGATTCGTGATCTTTTGGTATTTTAGGAAACATAAAATAGATAAAGGGCCCTAATGCTCTTGTCAGTCTTTTTATTAATCCGGCTTTTTTAGCAATCTCCATTAGTCCAACCCAAAGTGAAATAACGCCTGCCATAGTAATACAAAGAGTCACCGCATCCTTTGAGGAATTTATTGCCGCACTTGAAATTTCTGCCATTTTTCCTGTAAAGGAACCATAGATAACTCCAATAATAATCATAACAGCCCATATGTAATTCAGCATAAAATACTCCAAATATAGATTTATAACTATATATATTCGCTTAATTTTGCCTTTATTACCAATGAAATTATAGTATAACTTTAAAAAAAATTGAATCCTATTCGCTAATAGTTGAAAAATTCTTTTTTTTCCCCTATAATGATGAATAGGATTTATTTTTTAACGTTAGGAAATACATATTATAAGCATATTTTTATAAATAAAGGAGAAAAACATGAGACTTATTACTCGTTCGGATTTTGACGGCTTAGCTTGTGGCGCATTATTAAAGGAAGCTGGCATTATTGACCATTGGAAATTTGCTCATCCAAAGGATTTACAGGATGGTCTTGTTGAAGTAACAGCAGATGATTGTCTTGCAAATGTGCCTTATGTAGAAGGTTGTGGTTTATGGTTTGACCATCACTCCAGTGAACATGAAAGATTACAATTACAAGGTAAATATAACGGTGAAAGCAGAATTACCCCATCCTGCGCTCGTATCATTTATGAATATTACGGTGGCAGAGAAAAATTCCCTCAGTTTGATGACATGATGGAAGCCGTTGATAAAGTAGACTCCGGGCAGCTTACCTTGGATGAAATTCAAAATCCTACCGGTTGGATTTTAATTGGATTTCTTATGGACCCTAGAACCGGTCTGGGCAGATGGCGGGAATTTACTATTTCTAACTATCAATTAATGGAAAAGTTAATTGATGCCTGCCGCACAATGTCAACAGCAGAAATTTTAGACCTTTCAGATGTAAAGGAACGTATCGAAGTATACTTTGAACAAACTCAGAAATTTATGGAAATGGTCCGTAAATATACACATGTCGGCGGCAACGTTATTATTTCTGATTTACGTGGTGTAAATCCGATTTACTCCGGTAATCGTTTTTTAATTTACAGCATGTATCCGGAACAAAATATTTCTGCATGGATTGTCAGCGGTAAAGGAGGCAAAGGCTGCAGTGCGGCTGTTGGCTACAGTATTCTAAACCGCACCTCCAATGTCGACGTTGGAAAGCTAATGCTTAAATACAATGGCGGCGGCCACAAAAATGTCGGTACCTGCCAATTTACAGATCATCTAATGCTGACAGAACTGCCGAAAATGCTTAAAGAATTAGTGGAACTTTCTAAACAATAAAATTAAATTTTATAATAATAAAGGATACCTACGCAATAATGTATGTATCCTTTTTTACTACTCACTTATTTAAATTTTCCTCTCAATCCCACATACCCTTCACTTCTTCCTTCAAACTCTTCCCGCAACGCGGACATATTGACCCACCCTCCATCATTTCTAATTCCTGCTTACAAGTATCACAGCGGTCTTGAACCGTTTTTTCAATGCCGCCGATTCGATAATGAAGCAGCTTTCCTTCTCTCAGTTCTTTACACGTACTGCAATATAATAAAATATTTTCGATATAAAAAGGCTTACCCAAATTGCCTGACTCTAATGCTGCATTAAAATCAGTTAATTTATCGCTTGAAAAATTAGCATTGATATACTCTGCATCAGGAAGCTGCATTCCTGTTCCTAATGAAAAATCTTCTAGGTAACCGCAGTCACATGATAATTGTTTAATAACTCCCATAAATATTTTCTCCTGTATTATTGTAATAACGAAAGTACTCCTTGATTAGACTGATTGGATTGGGCAAGGATTGCCTGTGCCGCCTGCATCAATATATTACTGCGGGAATATTCTCCCGTTTCCTTTGCCATATCCAAATCTCTTATGGCGCTTTCGGCTGCCTGCGTATTTTCGGCTGCATTATCTAAATTAGCTGCCGCATGCTCCAGACGATTTTGATAGGCTCCTAAATTTGAGCGAATTTGGGAAACCCGGCTCAATGCGGTAGTGCAAGTTTCCATCGCCCAGCCTGCTGACTCTGCTGTTGTTACACTTAAATATTTAATATTTAAAATATCCGCTCTGACTGCATCGATTCTTATTTTTATATGGTCATTGCTTTCCGGACCGGCCTGTATGGTTAAACCACCGGCTGCACTTACATAACCGCCCCCGGGACCGGACTGGCCCGGCAAAGGCTGTGGCTGCATTGCCCCGCCTCCGGATACAATAACATAATCTCCGGAATAGATATTTTTTACTTTTTCTTTATCTGCATATAGCTTAAATATAGAAACTCCGGCTAAATCAGCATCATTGGCTAAATCTGTTTCAGTCAAATTACCAGTAGCAAGACCGCCCCTTCCGGACCCGGTTGCCGCAATTAAATCCTTTACAAAGCTGTAAGCATCCGTATCATCTTTTAAACCATTCGAAAAATGCGGAAGATCATTATATTTCGTATGATCAGCTATCGCATCACTCAGTGATTTTCCACCGATAACAGTAGACATAATTTTATTAAGTCCATCCAAAATCCGCGACTCCATACTACCCCCGCTGCCTGCCATATAGCCTAAATACATACTTGCAAGATATCCGGTTCCATAGTTAGCAGCACCGTCTAAGCTGCTATATCCGGCTCCTATTTTAGATAAATAATTTTTAATCTCGTCATCACTGTTAAAATCCGGCAGCCAATTTCCCGGTCCGGAGGCAGATTGTGCCATTCCCTCTGCAAACCAAAGCGGGAATCTATCGCTTCCAATCATACCGTTCGTCATTGTTTCAGCCATAAAACCATGAATCATCTCATGGGCAATTGTAGCCTCTAATGATTGTCTGCTTTCTGCCGTTAAGCTGCCATCTGCTTCGTACCGGAGGTGATGCAGATTAACCCCCAGCTGATATTCCTTGTAACCTTTTACATCACCATCTCCGCCTTGTTCTGAATAACTGGCAGAAACATAAGCATGTACGTTACTATTTTGATTATATAGTCTTAACCCAATACCAATCGTTGAACCATTTAATGAAGAAAATGCGGGATAATTTGCCATGATACTGCTTACAATTTGAGGAACAATCTGACTTTCTAAATTTTTCGCAAGCTCATCATGACTGCCGATTGTATTTCCGCCGAGAGGCTCTTGAATTGTCGTATACTCATATGTACTGCTAAAGATAATACCTAATTTATCATCTCCTACCATTGACTTAATTTGATCTAAGCTAAGGCTTTGCGGCTCTGATTTTAAGGACGAGCCAAATCTACCATCTAAGGTACCATTTAGGAGAGTGATATTATTAAATTTTGTACTTTCTGAAACTCTATCTACTTCTTCAATAAGAGCATCAATTTCCGCTTGCACTGCTTCTCTATCTTCTAAAGTGTGTGTGCCATTCGCCGCCTTAACAGAAAGCTCTCTAATCCGGTGAATAATATCATGAACTTCATGTAATCCTCCCTCTGCTGTCTGTATTAATGACACACCATCCTGAACATTAAAAGAAGCCTGGTTCAAACCTCGAATCTGTCTCCGCATTTTTTCACTAATTGCTAATCCGGCAGCATCATCACCGGCTCTATTGATTCGATAACCAGAAGATAACTTTTCAGTAGATTTTCCATTTTTTCCAGTTATAATATATAAATTTCTAACACCATTCATAGCTGTCAGATTATGTTGAACAATCATAATTACCTCCTTGCTTAGAATCACGATACCATGTACATATATTATATATCGACAAAATGCTATAAAACTATAGATACTAGGCGGTTTTTCTCTTAGCATAAAACATTTTTGCAAAAACTACTTGACCTGTCGTAGTAGTTCTGGTATATTAAAAAGTACCACGACAGACGTATTACTTCTGGTGCAGTACTTATTGAAAGGAGGCCGCGTTGTGATTAGCAGTGACGTAATAAGAGGCTATAATGACACTATTCTTCTTTACTGCCTCTTAGAAAAGGAATCCTATGGTTATGAAATCTCTAAAACTATACGTTCCATTTCTGAAGAAAACTATATTATCAAAGAAACAACACTATACTCCGCCTTTACCCGCCTTGAAAAAAATGGATACATCGAATCCTTTTACGGGTCAGAAACAGGTGGAAAACGTCGTACCTATTATCGTATTACTGATTCCGGCAAACAATATTATAATGAAAAATGCAAAGAGTGGAATATTACCAAGTATGTAATCGAAAAGTTTATTTTAAGAAAAGAGGAGTAGATATGGATACAATTAAAGTTTATGTCGAGCAAATGTTTTCCTCATTACCCAAGACAACTGAGCTAATGAGGCTAAAGGAAGAAATCCTTCAAAATATGGAGGATAAATATAATGAGCTGAAGAATGATGGGAAAAATGAAAACGAAGCAATCGGAACCGTCATTTCAGAATTTGGAAATATTAATGAAATTTTAGAAGAATTTAATTTAAATACTTGGCATGAAAATGATACAAAAAATTGCTCTGACTCACCCAAAATTAAAACATACAAAATGAGTGATACGCAAGTTGATAAGTATCTTTTAAACAACAAAGTGACTCGTAATCTCATTGCATTCGGAGCGATGCTCTGTATTTTTGGAGTTTCACTGCTTATTTTTGTAGGCGGACTCGCCTCCTTCTCAGCCGATTTTAAATATCTTAAAATGAGCGGACCAGCGTCAATATTAGGTGTAATATTATTACTTTTATGTGTCTGCATTGCCGTAACCTTCTTTATTATCGCTGGTTCTAAAAACGAAAAATTTGAATATGTTGAGAAAGAAAATATCTCTTTATCTGCTCTTTCAAAAGCTAAAGTAGAAGCTTTGCTTTCAAATAGAGAAGGCCTTTTCGTAACCAAAATCTGTCTTGGCGTTACCCTTTGCATTCTAGCCGTTATCCAACTGCTGGCAGTAGCAGCACTGTTTCAAGAAAATGAACTTTTTATTCTTCGGTCTGTTTCTATTATGCTTGTTATGATTGCCTTTGCTGTTTACTTTTTTATAACCGGCGGCTCAGAAAAGGAAGCGTATCAGCGTCTCTTACAAAAAGGTGAATTTTCTAAAAAAGAAAGAAATTTTCTTATCGAAACGGTCAGTGCTTTTTACTGGTGTCTGACAGTAACAATTTACCTCGGCAGCTCTTTTGTTACCGGAATGTGGGGCTATACCTGGATTATCTGGCCGGTTGCGGGCGTAGCATGGGCAGCTATCGAGGCAATCTTAAAATTAATTATGAATAAAGAAAAAATACTTTGAACATAAGCTAAAAGGGACAGTCAGGAAAATTCTCGATTTCCGACTGCCCCTTTTTTACCATTCCATGACACATGCACTCCAAGTAAGTCCTGCGCCAAATCCAGCCATTACTATTTTATCACCTTTTTTAAGCATTCCCTTTTCATTGACTTCATCAAGTAAAATCGGCACACTGGCCGCAGAAACATTTCCACAATGATCCAGACTGATTGGAAACTTATCCTCACTTACCTTTAATCTTTTTGCAACAGACCAAATAATACGAATATTAGCCTGATGGATAATAAAATATTTAATATCGTCTGTCGTAAGCTGTGCATCCTCAAGCACTTTTTTTATGCTGTCCGGCACTTTGCCCACTGCAAACTTATAGACCTCCTGGCCATCCATATAAGTATATTGTAGGTCTTTGGAAGTCGATATGAGAGGATTGTTATTTGTTCTTGCCTTGCACGCCAAAACCATCCCCTTTTCACCGTCTGATCCCTGAGTAAAGCTAAGCATTCCCAAATTTTCATCCGGCACAACAACCGCCGCACCGGCACCATCTCCAAATAGGACACAAGTACTCCGATCAGTCCAATCCATAACCTTACTGAGTGTTTCTGCTCCAATGATGAGAGCATTTTTATAAATACCACTCTTTAAGTATACTTCTGCTGTATTCAGTGCAAACATAAATCCGGAACATGCGGCATTAATATCAAATGCCACCGCCCTTTTTGCACCAATCAGTTTTTGCACTTCACATGCAGCTGAAGGAGTTACATAATCACCGGTTACGGTCGCAACAATTAAAAGCTCTATCTGCTCAGGTTTTATTCCGGCTTGCTCTAATGCCCTGTTTGCTGCCTCTGCAGACATGGAAGCGGTCGTTTCCTCCGTTGCCAGATATCTTTCCCTAATGCCTGTTCTGCTTGAAATCCATTCATCAGACGTATCTATTATTTTTGATAAATCGTCGTTTGTTACAATATTTTTAGGTAAACATCTTCCTGTTCCGATAATTCTGGTCTTCATGTTTTTTTCTGCTCCTGTTTCATTTATATTAAATCCCTGAAAATTCACGCATAATATCCGCTACGTACTCCATTTTTTTTGCTTTATATGCATTTTCCCCGCAAAATAAAAGTCCGTTATCAACATCTCCGGTAACTGCGTTCACTAAGGCTTCTGTAATACAATACGGTGTTTCTGCAGGTTTACAAGTGCTGATACACATCTTGCACGCTCCATGCGGAATCGGCCCTTCTTTACTTCTTTCCACAAATTTATTCGAAATAGCTCTGCCGGGCATCCCAACAGGACTGTTTACGATAACAATATCCTCTTTTTTAGCATCTAAATAGGCTTGCTTAAAGGCTTCACCGGCATCACACTCATACGTTGTTACAAATCTGGTAGCTGCCTGAACTCCATCCGCCCCTAATGCCATTGCTTCATCCATATCTTTTTTATTATAAATACCGCCCGCTACGATAACGGGTATGTGCATTTTCTTCTTCTCTGCAAATTCCTTTACATGGGCAATAATTTTTTTAATTTCTTCTTCAAAATGAATGGCCCCGATATTACATAGCTGCTCTAGGCCAAATGCTAAATGGCCGCCTGCCTTTGGCCCTTCTACAATAACAGCATCCGGAAGACGGTCAAACTTTTTAAGCCAATATTTGCATATGACATCACTTGACTTCACAGAGGATACAATCGGTATAATTTTTGTTTTACTGCCTGCTGCCAAAACCGGAAGATTAATCGGCAGACCTGCCCCGGAAATAATTAAATCCACGCCAGCGGCAATTGCTGCTTTTACATATTCCTCATATTTTTTTGTCGCCACCATTATATTAACACCAATGATGCCGCCTTTGGCAATTTCTTTCGCCTTTACTATTTCTTCTTTAATTGCCCGAAGGTTTGTTTCAATTGGATTTTTAGCGAAATTAGGATAATGAAACCCAATTTGTGCTGTCGATATAACTCCAATTCCTCCCTCTAAAGCAACTGCTCCCGCAAGTCTTGAAAGACTTACCCCAACTCCCATACCACCTTGAATAACCGGTATTTTAGCTGTTAAATCTCCTATTTTTAATGGTTTTATATTCATATCAGCTCTCACTGCCGATGGCAAAAGTCAGCTGTGCGCTCACTGCCAGCTTACCATCCACATAAGCGTTTGCATTTCCGATGCCAATTGGCCCCTTTACTTTAATAATTTCGGTTTCTAACATAAGTACATCCCCGGGAAATACTTTTTTCTTAAACTTTACTTCTTTTATTGCCGCAAAATAAGCTGTTTTTCCTTTAAAATCCGGTTGACATAAAATCGCTACCGCGCCAACCTGAGCAAGTGCCTCTAAAATAAGCACTCCCGGCATAACGGGTTCATTGGGAAAATGCCCTGCAAAATATGGCTCATTGTAACTGACGCATTTTTTACCGACTGCTTTTTTTCCCGGTTCTAATTCTTCAATTGTATCAATTAAAAGCATTGGCTGTCTGTGTGGTATTATTTCCATTATTTCCTTCGTGGATAAAACTGACATTCTGCATCCTTTCCGAAATTAGTCCTTACTAACCTCTATAAACATTTATTATTTCACTAATCTTCAAATTTTTTAATTAAAATTGAAGCATTATGTCCCCCAAAGCCAAGTGAATTTGATAGAGCATATTTAAATTCTTCTTCAACCGGCTTCATACAATAATTTAAGTCACATTCCTCATCCGGATTTTGTAATCCCACTGTTGCATGAATATAATTATCTTCAAGCTCTTTTACACAAGTAATAAACTCTATTGCCCCTGCCGCTCCAAGTAAATGTCCTACCATCGACTTTGTTGAATTAATTTTTATATTTTTTGCATGTTCGCCAAATGCCGCCTTAATCGCCCTTGTTTCGAATAAATCATTATGGTGTGTACTCGTTCCATGAGCATTAATATACGTAATATCTTCCGGTGAAGCCTTGCCATCGTTCACTGCATTTAACATCGCTCTTGCCGCACCGCTGCCATCCTCTGCCGGTGAAGTAATATGATAAGCATCTGAGCTGTTACCGTATCCGACTACTTCAGCATAAATTTTCGCACCCCGCTTTTTTGCATGCTCCAATTCTTCTAAAACAACAACCGCAGCACCCTCTCCCATTACAAATCCGCTTCTGTCCTTATCAAAAGGAATCGAGCATCTCTTCGGATCGTCTGATGAAGAAAGAGCAGTCAAGGCAGTAAATCCGGAAACACCAATCGGACTAATACTGCTTTCTGTACCGCCTGCCAGCATAATATCTGCCTCTCCGTACTGAATTGTCCTAAAAGCTTCACCAATGGAATTCGTTCCGGTTGCACAAGCTGTTACAACATTAATGCTTTTGCCTTTCAGTCCGAATTGAATCGAGACATTTCCTGCTGCCATATTGCTGATCATGAGCGGAACTAACAGTGGATTTACTTTGGACGGACCTCTTTCCAGCAGCTTGCTGTGTGCCCCCTCGATTGCCTGAAGCGAACCAATTCCCGAACCAATCGCAACTCCTGCCATATACGGATCTTCCTTTTCCATTTCGAGACCCGAATCCGCTATCGCTTCCTTTGAAGCAGCGACCGCAAACTGACTGAATGCTTCCATTCTCTTTGCCGCCTTAAAATCCATATAATCCTTGCCCTGAAACCCTTTTACCTCTGCTGCAAGCTTACATTTATAATCACTCGTATCAAATTTTGTAATAAAATCAAAACCAACCTTTTCATCTTTTACACTTTGCCAAAATTCATCTACACTTAACCCAATCGGGGTAATAGCACCCATCCCGGTCACTACAACTCTTCTACTCATAAATACATCCTTCCTTATTTAATAAATTATTAAACTAATCATTTCTTAGGCACTTGTTAAACTCATATCTGGGTGACTGCTTGGATGCTAGAGAGAGCCGCCGGCCAAGCAGTCTCCCGGAAATGAATCTCTACATTACCATTCCACCATCTATAGAAATAACCTGTCCGGTAATATAGGATGCTTTATCGCTTGCTAAAAAAGCAACCGTTTCGGCTATATCCTTAGGTTCCCCCACCCTTTTAAGAGGAATTTGCGATATCACTGCTTCCTTTGCTGCTTCCGACATTGCCGCAGTCATATCTGTAGAAATAAAGCCCGGTGCAACCGCATTGACCGTAATGTTACGGCTTGCTAACTCCCTTGCCACACTTTTAGTCAGCCCGATTACTCCTGCCTTTGAAGCTGAATAATTTGCCTGACCCGCATTTCCCAATATACCGCTGACAGAAGATAAATTGATTATCCTACCTGACCTCTGCTTTAAAAACGGACGATAAACATGCTTAATCATATTAAATGTCCCCTTTAAATTTATATCAATTACGTTATCAAAATCATCCTCTTTCATTTTCATAATGAGATTATCCTTTGTAATCCCCGCATTATTTACAAGAATATCAATATGCCCAAATTCCTGCAGCATTGCCGCAACCATCTTTTCCCCTGCCTCAAAATCCGCAACCGAGCATTGAACAGCAATCACTTTTCTCCCCATATCCTGAATCTTTGCTGCCACTTCCAAAGCCTTTTCCTTAGAACCATTATAATTAATAATAATATCTGCTCCATACGAAGCAAGCGTCAATGCAATCTCACGCCCAATTCCTCTTCCTGCCCCCGTTACCAAAGCTACCTTACCACTTAACATACATATCTCCTTTCATTATCTATATACCTATTTGCGAAACTTACCCCAAAGCTGCAACTACCAAATCCAAATCTCCTACGTTCTCTACATTCATCACAGTAACATCTCGATTTATCTTTTTCATAAACCCAGTTAATGTCTTACCGGGTCCAATCTCAACAAAAGTAGTAAAACCATCCCCAATGAAACGCTCAATACTTTGCTGCCATCTAACCGGTGAGGATACCTGTTTCTCTAATAACAATTTTACATCATTAATATCCGTCACATAGTCGGCAGTTACATTTGCAACATATGGAATCACCGCATCATTAAGGTTGACACCTGCTAACTCTTCCCCCAGCTTCTTTCCCGCACCTTCTAACAGCTTTGAATGAAACGGACCGCTTACTTTTAATTGAATACATCTTTTTGCCCCAATGGCATTTAATTTTTCTACTGCTGCCAATACTGCTTTTTCTTCACCGGTAATAACAATCTGCCCCGGGCAGTTATAATTGGCTACACTTACAATTCCAGCAACCGATTCACATACTCCCTCAATTGCTTTCGTGTCCAATCCGAGCACTGCGACCATGGCACCACCTCTTGGTACTGCTTCCTGCATATAAATGCCTCTTTTACGCACAATCCGAAAAATTTCTTCCTCATCCAAAATACCGCTTGCTGCCAGAGCTCCATATTCTCCCAAGCTCAATCCTGCCGCTGCATCTGCTTTTATTCCCCGTTCCTCTAAAGCACGCAGCATTGCAATTTCAGTTGAAATCATGGCAATTTGTGTGTATTCTGTAATATTAATATTCTCATTTTCGCGAAAGCAAAGCTCACCTAAATCAAGACCGCTTGCTTTTCCGGCTTTTTCATATATTTCCCGGCATATTGGTATCGTATCGTAAAAATCTCTACCCATACCGATATATTGCGCTCCCTGTCCGGGAAATAAAAATGCTATTTTACCCATGTAAGAATTTCTCCTTTTTAAAATCATTAAGTTTTGAGTGTTGAATAATTTGAGTGTCAAAGTATTTGTTTGAAAAGATGGAGGTCAAGGTATTGACCTCCCATATGTATTTATTAAGTGTTTATTTTTAATAAAATATTAGCTTCTGCTATAATTTCATCAATAATTTCTTGACAGGACTGTGTTTTTCTAACCATTCCCGCAATCTGTCCAGCCATGATCGTACCAGTTACGACATCGCCTTCTACAACTGCTTTTCGAAGAGAACCAAGCGTCAGAAGCTCCAGCTCCTCCAGACCTGCACCTTCTTTTTCCAATTTCAGATATTCTCTTGTCATATTATTACGAATCGAGCGTACCGGATGACCTGTACTTTGACCGGTAACTTCCGAATCAATATCCTTTGCCTTAATTACTTTTTCTTTGTAATTTTGATGAACTACACATTCATCCGCAACAAGAAAACGAGTGCCCATCTGCACTGCATCCGCACCAAGCATCATCGCCGCAGCAAATCCGCGTCCGTCAGCAATACCTCCGGCTGCAATAATGGGAACCTTAACAGCATCTGCTACTTGTGGTACCAGTGTCATTGTCGTCGCTGCTCCAATATGTCCTCCGGCCTCGGTTCCTTCTGCAACAACAGCATCCGCACCGGCTCTTTCCATCATTTTCGCAAGTCCAACACTAGCTACTACAGGGATTACCTTAATACCAGCTTCTTTCCACTTTGCCATATATTTTCCGGGATTACCGGCACCGGTTGTAATAACGGAAACGCCTTCTTCAATCAGCATATCTGCTATGGCATCCGACTCTGGATTTAAAAGCATAAGATTAACACCAAATGGTTTATCGGTTAACTGCTTAGCCTTTATTACCTCGCTTCTGATAAAATCACATGGCGCACCGCCTGCTCCAATAAGACCAAGCCCTCCGGCTTTTGAAACTGCTGCCGCAAGCTGGTGTTCGGCAACCCATGCCATGCCACCCTGTATAATTGGAAATTGAATATTTAAAAGCTCTGTTATACGAGTATTCATCCTAAGCTTCAATACCCTTGCTCTTGATATATTCAATAACAGAACCTACGGTTGTAAGCTGCTCCAAATCCTCTGATGGAATCTCAATACCATATTCTTCTTCAAACGCCATGACTAACTCAAATAAATCTAAAGAATCTGCTCCTAAATCATCTTTAAAGGAAGAATCTTCTGTAATTTCAACACCATCCAAATTTAACTGCTCCTGAATAATTTCTGTAACCTTTTCTAACATTTTCATGTTCTCCTTTTTTGTTTAGAATAGTTTGACACTCAAAGTATATTATCTACTTAAACATTTGTCAACTGTTTTTCATGAGATATTGGTATACATCTCTTTTTGATATACCACGATCCTTCGCAACCTGTTTCATGGCGCTCTTTTGATCAATTCCCTGATTCTCATAAAGCAGCATATGTTCCTGCATAGACATTTGCTCCCAAGCGTCGTTTTGTTCTTTCTTTATATCTGCAAGGCTTTTGCCTTCCAAAACTAATACAAATTCACCCCTTGGCTGCTCTGCCTCATATCTGGCAATGGCATCTTCAAGAGTCGTTGGTATAATAGTTTCAAATTTTTTAGTAAGCTCTCTGCAAAGGGTAATTTTTCGATTACCAACTGCTTTATAAATCTCATTTAAGGTTTTCTTTAAATGATGTGGTGCTTCATACAATATGATGGTACGAGTTTCCTTTGCTAATTCCTCTAGTATATACCTTTTTTCAGCCTTGTCAAACGGTAAAAAACCCTCAAAGCTAAAGCGCCTTGTATTTAATCCAGAAAGTGTCAATGCTGTAATACAAGCCGAAGCCCCTGGCAGCGATGTGACTGCAATGCCATGCTCCTGGCACATTTTAACCAGCACCTCTCCGGGATCCGAAATGGCCGGTGTACCTGCATCCGTTATGAGGGCTATGTCCATACCTCTTTTTAATTTCTCTATTAAAAAAACAGCCTTATCTACTTTGTTATATTCATGATAACTGGTCATTGGTGTTTTAATTTCAAAATGATTTAACAATTTAATGCTATTGCGGGTATCCTCCGCCGCAATTAAATCAACCTGTTCTAACGTATCGAGCACCCGTTTCGTTATATCACCTAAATTACCAATGGGCGTAGCACACAAAAATAATGTTCCGGATGTCATATTTTCCTCTATTCTTATTGCCGGGTTAATCGGTATCTCTATATTACCCTCTGTCTGTGCTTCTGTCCATTGTATTTTTTACATTACTATCCGCAACATAAATCTTTCCCACTTCTTCGGTATAAATACCCGGTTCTTTATATACAATGAGCGGCTTTTCTATCGTTACACGTGATTTTGCTCCTTTTTTTGCATGAATAAGAACCATATTAGGCTCCTTATCCACAAAGGGATGTACAAATCTTACTGCTTTTGGTTCTAAGTAATATTTAGTCAGTACTGCAAATATTTCAACTAAACGAAAGGGTCTATGCACAAGAAAGAAGTTGCCCCCTTCTTTTAAAAGTGCACTGCTCTCTCTTGCAATATCATCAAAGGTACAAAGTACTTCATGTCTCGCAATTGCCCTGCTGTCCTCCGGATTCGTAAGCCCATGCTTTCCAATCATATAAGGCGGATTGCAAGTAATTGCATCAAAAACACCTTTTCCAAAAATAGCTGCGGCTTCTTGCACATTTCCTTGTACAATTTCTATTCGGGACTCCAGACTATTATGACAAATACTACGTCTTGCCAGCTCAACACTATAAGCTTGAATTTCCAGTCCCTTAATACTTTCTGCTTTTGTCTTTGCTGCCAGCAGAATCGGCAAAATTCCATTACCGGTACATAAGTCCAAAACCTTCTGAGCCGGCTTAATTCTGACAAACTCTGATAAAAGCACCGCATCAATGCCAAAACAAAAAAAATTTGGATTCTGAATGATTTTATATCCATGAATACCTAAATCATCCAGTCTTTCATCTTCCTTATTCACCATCTAACTTGGATCTGCCTTCCTGCTTTTCAAGCTTTTCCAATTCCTTTAACTCTTTATCATCAATGTGAATTTTTTCTTTTTTATGCCGCTTTTTAAAGCGAATCTCATCAATCGGAAATTCCAAAATTTCCTTTTCATCTTCAATATCTACAATAAGCTTAACTAATTGGCGCAGTACATTTACACTTTGTACTTCACCCTTTAAGCCATCATTCGTTGTAACAAAATCTCCTATATTCGGAAGTCTCTTATTTAAATATTCATAAGTCTCTTCTTCATTCTTCAGGCAGCACATCAATCTGCCGCAAACTCCTGAAATTTTAGTCGGATTCAGCGATAAATTTTGTTCCTTTGCCATCTTAATAGAAACTGGTATAAATTCTGACAGATAACTATGACAGCAAAGTGCTCTGCCACAAATACCTATTCCGCCTACTATCTTTGTCTCGTCTCTTACACCAATCTGCCGCAGCTCAATTCTTGTTTTAAATACTGCAGCAAGATCCTTTACTAATTCACGGAAATCAATTCTGCCATCCGCGGTAAAATAAAATAAAACCTTGTTATTATCAAATGTATATTCAGCATCGATGAGCTTCATTTCGAGTTCATGCTTTTCAATTTTTGCTAAGCAAATTTTAAATGCCTCTTTTTCTTTTTCTCTGTTTGATGCCTCTTTGACATCATCATCTTTTGTCGCAATACGGATAACAGGCTTCAGCGGCTGAGTAATTTGCTCATCCTCAATTTCCTTAATTTCGCTTACTACTGTTCCATATTCTATTCCACGGGCTGTCTCTACGATGACATGGTCACCCTTTTTTATAGGAAGTTTCTTTGGATCAAAAAAATAAATCTTTCCAGCTACTCGAAACCTTACGCCTACAACTTTTGTCATGTTAATTCTCCTTTATGGTAAGTAAAAGCAGTTCCATTGTTAAATCGAAATTAACATTTGCTTTTAATCTGGATTTCGCTTTTTCTAAAGCTTCTATTATTATTTCAATGCCTTCATAGGCACTTTTGTCAGCTACTTTTCTAATATACTGTATTTCCTCTTTGAAAATCAAGTGGTTCGCATCATTTGTTGCTTTAAATAATAAAACATCCCGATACCAAACGGATAAAATGTCTAAATAATCGTTTATATCAAATTGATACTGAGAAATCTGCTTAATTGCAGCAACGATTTCATAAACCTCCATATCCTTTATATATTTTAACAGCGTCACTGCCTCTGTTTTTATATTATCAAATTCTTCACTTGTTGCCAATGATTTTGCCTTGCCAATATTTCCCCTTGCAAAAGCTGCACATACTTGAGCCTTATAATGGGGTATCTGAAGTTCTTCCATTAAAAACTTTTGAATTTTTTGATCTGCAACCGGCTTCATATTGAGCGTTACACAACGACTCAGTATTGTCGGCAGCATCGTTTCTAAATTAGTTGTGAGAATCATAATAATTCCATAGGAAGGCGGCTCCTCTAAAGTTTTTAAAAGTGCATTTTGTGCCTGCACCGTCATCTTTTCGCCTTCGTTCACAATGTATATTTTATAGGGGCTGCTATATGGCTTAATCATCATATCGCCATTTATCCGATTACGAATATCTTCCACACCAATTGAATTTGGTTTTTCATGCTGCACAAAAATAATGTCCGGCTGATTGTTACTGTCTGTCTGCTTACAAGAACGACAAACTCCACAAGGCTTTTCGCCATCTGCTTCACACTGAAGTGCTTTTGCAAATATTCTTGCAATAAACTCCTTACCTGAGCGAATTTCACCATTGATTATATATGCATGTGCTGCCTTTCCAGTTTTAACTACATTCTGTAAATGTTCAACTACCGATTCCTGGCCGATGATATTTTGAAAATTTGCCATACTCTCACCTCCTGTACCCTACGTAAAAATATCCAGTAAAAGACCGCGGATTTCTCCTATTTTGTTTAAAATTGCAATATGGTCCTTTTCATCCTTTACAAGTTCCTTTGCGAGCTGGTCTAACGTTTCATCCACCAGCTTAATAATCCCATATACCCTATGGCGTCCCCGCTTATCCAGAAAGTTCTCTCTGGAAAACTCATGACTCCTTGAAACTACCTCATTAAAAAAACCTTTAATTAAACCGCGGTACTTTTTCATGTCACGCACATCCATGCGTTTTGAAAGACGATCGCCTTGTCTTGTAATTTCCTCTATCATTAATGTCA
Organism: uncultured Roseburia sp.; assembly: GCA_964410675.1. Classification (GTDB taxonomy): domain Bacteria; phylum Bacillota; class Clostridia; order Lachnospirales; family Lachnospiraceae; genus RGIG3040. The sequence continues at coordinate 8,688 of CAYPIB010000013.1, read as the reverse complement.
GCCGCTCCTGCAGCATTTGATTATCAATTTTACTAGCCAGTGTAAATTTGAAGCTTCCATCTGCCTGCTGCTGTTTGGCTGCTTGTTCAGGAGCCGGGACATTATTTACTTGATTTACTTTAATATCCATAATGAATACCCGGCCCCCTTTTCATACTAATTATAAATGTTTTAATATAAATTGTTTGATCTCCTTCAAGCATTGTTCCAATTCTTCATTACAAAAAACTGTTTCAATGCCGGCTTCCTTCAAATTAGTTTCTGAAAAATCTTTTGCATCAGCTAAAAATCTACGGCACATTTCTTCATACTTTGGCGACTCCTGCACTCTCTCCCTGTCAATGGCACGCTGAAGCCTTGCCCCATCATCAAGCTCTATATATATCGGCAATACGTTATCTTTTCCAAAGTAGCTTCTTGTCTTCCGGAAAGAGTCCAGCGTTCCGATTACAATATAATTATTTTCCTTAAGATCAATCTGATTGTCTGCTGCCGTAAAATACTTCCACGTACCTAAACAGGTATCATATGCTCTAAGCTCAATAATTTTATTTGACTGCTCAAAATCTTTAAGTTTTTCATCTGTTACAAAATAATATTCTGTACCGTCTTTTTCACCGTAGCGGATCGGCCTTGTTGTATAAGGAACAATTGTCTTTAAACCAAGTTCTTGTTCTTCTGATAATTGCTTAAAAATCGTGTCTTTACCGGATGAACTTTTACCCATAAGACAAAAAATTTTTCCCATAGCCTGCTCCCTAAATTTCAATTACCCTAATCATATTTGTCTTTCCTTCAACACCTAAAGGAAGTCCTGCTGTTACAACAACAACATCACCTGCTTTTACAAGACCGGCTTTTTCTGCTGCTTTTGCTGCTGAAGCAAATAATGCATCAGCATCATCTTCTCTTTCAATCAGAAGCGGCTGCACACCCCATACTAAATTTAACTGTCTGCATACTTGAGGTGTCACTGCACAGCCAATGATATTACAATTTGGTTTATACCTTGAGATCATCGATGCAGTCGAGCCGGACATCGTAACCGTAATAATTGCCGCTGCATTTAAGTCCATTGCGGTTGTACAAGTCGCATGAGAAATTGCAGTTGGAATATCATAATCCATTTTTTGAATTTTTTTCAAACGTTCCTTATAATCAATATCCTGTTCTGTTCTCTCTGCAATCCGGGCCATTGTCTTTACGGCTTCAACCGGATATTTTCCGGCCGCACTTTCACCGGAAAGCATAATTGCCGTTGTACCATCATAAATAGCATTGGCTACGTCGGTTGTCTCTGCTCTTGTCGGCCTTGGATTTTGAATCATAGAATCGAGCATCTGAGTTGCTGTAATTACAAATTTACCTTTACGCACTGCACTTTTAATCATCTGCTTCTGTATTACCGGAACATCTTCCATCGGAATCTCTACACCCATATCACCACGAGCTACCATAATTCCATCGGCAGCTTCAATGATTTCTTCCAGATTACGAATTCCCTGCATATTTTCTATTTTTGCAATAATCTTAGCCTTGGAGTTGTACTTATCTAAGATTGCTCTAACTGCCTGAACATCTTCTTTTGTACGTGTAAAAGAAGCCGCTAAATAATCGAATCCTTCTGTTGCACAGAAAGTAATATCCTTTTCATCTACTGCACTAATATATGGCATAGAAAGAATAGCACCCGGAACGTTAATTCCTTTACGGTCAGACACTTCACCACCATTTACAATACGGCAGATAATATCTGTTCCATCGATTTTATCAACAACCATTTCTAACTTGCCGTCATCAATTAAAATATGAGAACCAGCCTTAACATCTTGATAAAGATTTCCATAAGTAATGGCAGCTTTTTCATTTGTTCCCTTCATATCTTCATTTGTTAAGGTAAACAATTGCCCCTCTTCTAAAATCTCTTTTTCATTCTCAAAATCTCTTAATCTAATTTCTGGTCCTTTTGTATCTAATAATGTAGCAATCGGAAGACCGAGTTCAGCACTTACTTTTAGTACATTATCCTTTTTCCATTTTTGCTCTTCATGTGATCCGTGTGAAAAATTAAACCTCGCAACATTCATGCCAGCCAGCATTACTTCTCGTAATTTCTCCTCGCTTTGGGATGCCGGCCCGATGGTACAAATAATTTTTGTTTTTCTCATTTTGTTCTCCTCTCGCCTCTCAGGCTAAAAATTTAACATATTCTAAAGAATAATCGTTATTACCTTGTATAAAAAAGCCGTTTTGATGATAGAAACATAACAAATCAACAGCCTCTTTTGTAAAGTATTGCCCAGGTACCACAATCGGAATCCCCGGTGGATACAAATAAAAAAATTCGCCGCTTACTTTTCCGATACATTTATCAATGGAAATCTCCCGCATTGAACTTTCAAAAGCGACACTCATCGAACAGGCCGGTGAGCCTCTCTGCGTTCTTTGAAAGCTGAAATATCTTTTAACTGCTTCCTGAAAAATCATAAAATCACTACATTTATTACTTGTACTGCTAAGCCTTTTATCAATAGCAATCAGAGCATCTGCAAGACGGGTAAACCCTTCTTCTGTATCCATTATCGTTGCTATGCCAAGGACATAACCGAGCGAGCTCATTTCCATCTCTAATTGATATTCTTTATACAAAAGCTCACTTAACTTATTTCCTGCAATTTTATTCATTTGGGGCAGGCTTCCATAAGTCATAATTAACAGCTTACCTCGGTCCATTAAAAATGCATCATTTTGTATGGCAGTTTTTTGATTAAACAACTTTATATTAATTAAATTTTGACACTTTTCTTCAAATTGGTCTAATAATGATAAAAAGCGATGAAACCTTTCTTTTCCATGTGTTTCTAAATACATAATACATTGCTCTATTGCTGCTAATAATATATACGAGGGACTGCTTGTCTCATAAATATTAAGAAACTTTTGTAATTCTTGTTTTTCTATTCTATTGCTGCACCGATGCAAAATTGCTGTCTGGGTTGGTGCAGGCAGTGTTTTATGAAGACTTTGAATAACAAGATCTGCACCGAGCTTTACTGCACTTTCCGGAAATCCATTATGCAATCCAAAATGTGCTCCGTGTGCTTCATCGACAATCAAAATCCCTTTATGGTCATGAACTATCTTACTAATTGCATGAACATCCGAAACAATACCATCATATGTTGGTGAAGTGATAATCACTCCTTTTGCATCCGGATGCTCTTTATAATAATTCTCAATTGTCTCGGTCTTTACAGCGCCCTGTAAAAAACCTTCCTCTATTATATCAGGGTTTACAAATATCGGACTTAATTCTCTCAGAACGATACTGTGGTAAACAGCCTTATGGCAATTTTGTGCACATATAATTTTACTGCCTTTTGCAAAAGCTGCGGAAACAGCAGATAAAATTCCTACCGTACTTCCGTTTACCAGAAAAAAACTATCCTTTGCTCCCCATAGGGCTGCAGCCCTTTCCTGAGCATCCTTTAATATCCCTTCAGGGTGATGCAGATTATCAAATCCCCTTATCTCGGTAATATCACGGTGATAAAATTCCGGAAACGAAAAATTCCCGGTATTTCTTTTATGACCGGGCATATGAAAGGGATAGTAATTACTTTTTGACAAAGTGTCTAATTGATCCTCTATCATCCAGCCATATCTCCGCTGCGAAGTCTAAGCGTTTCTAACAAAGAACAATACTTATCTGCCAATGTCACAATCCAAGCCTCTCTGCAAAGCGGCGGCTTAATTGTTAACGGCCACATATGCTTTCCGATAATATCCTCTTCCCGCTCTGATAATGCAAATTCATTCTTTGCATTCAACAAGGCAATCGATGGGTGTGAAAATCCATGAAGCTTTTTAAAATTTCGTAGATTCCTTATTTGAACCTTTTTTTGATGCCAGTCATACTGAAAATAATCATGAAGCAGAGCGCCCCGGACCAGATCTCTTTCCTCAAAATTAAAAGGAAGCTTTCTGCTAATATGAAGACTGCACTTTGCTACATCGATAGAGTGTTGTCTAACAGACATAGTTCCATGCTGTACAGAATTCGCTGAATTAATAAATCTGGGAGAGTCTAAAATATCCCTGCCATATTTTTTAATAGCTCTATGAATTTTTTTCTTTTTAATAAAAAATTTATTATTCCCTTTGTTTATTTTAAATAAACGATTTAACATGTAAAATTACCCCACTGGATATTTAATATTTTCACTCATATAGTATAACACAATTTTAATTTTTTCCAAAGCATTTTTGACATTATTTGAATTAAAAAAGGCTAAATTCCCTAAGAAAATTCAACCTTTTTACTTTTATGTTATTTGTTATATAATTTTGGTATTTTATACCTCTTCTTTGTATTTATTTTTCTTTTATTAGCGCCATTGTGTCACTATTTTCCACTAACATATAATCAGATTTAGACACGACTGTAAACTGAGAACTTTTATCTACGTTAATTTGATACTCGTAAACCTTGGCATTATCGTAATCCCCCGGCTCCATTAATACACAATAAAGCACCTCGTCCCCTATGTCCTCTGCTTCAAAGGTATATGTAGTTTTATAATTTGCATCCAAAAACGCATCGTATATATTTGCGGATTTTTCAATCAACATATCGCCTACCTTTGTGTAGTAAGTCCATTCTTTTCCTGATTTTTGGTTGACTTGCAATGTCACTGTCAATGTCGTTCCGGCATCCGTTGGTTCAACCTGAATCGTTGTTGTCCCGTCACGCTGAAAGGCACAGCCCGTTAACACCACAATTACCCCCATAATTAGAAACAAGCTTATTAGTTTCTTCATCGTTAGAAATCCTCCTTTTATAAAAATTTATCCACCTTTTATTGTAGCACACAGCTTTGTATTTGTCTAATGGAGGACAATCTATCGATAAACATTATTCTTTTATATATTGAGCAAACACTCGTCCGCGCTCCTCAAAATTTTTAAATTTATCATGACTTGCAGCCGCCGGAGACAGGACACAGCTTTTACCTTTTTGAGTAATTTTTTTTGCCAAATCTACAGCCTCTTTTAAATTATTGACTAAATGAAGTCTTTCTTTGTTAGAAAAGCTTGGATAATCCTGTTCGATTTCTTTATAAATCCGTGCCCCGGTAGCCTCTAACAAAATAATATTGTTAACCGAATGCCCATCTAAGAACCTGATTAAATCATCATACTTTATTCCTCTGTCTTTACCGCCGATTAAAACAGTTCCCACATCCTTAATGCTGTTAAGCGCCTGAATCGTCGTATCACAAATAGTGGAAATGGAATCATCATAGTAAGTGATACCATCATATATACCAATTTTTTGCAATCGATGGGGAAGTGGATTGTATGCCCTTAGCCCTTCGTCAAATTCAATATCCGAAAGCCCTAATATTTTGCATATGCCATATGCTACTGCAATATTTGAATAATTATGTTCGCCAATGACAGCAATGTCGTGGATAGGGATTAAAAATGAGTCCTTTAAAAAGGTAATCTTCTCATTTTCTGACAAAAGATTAATGCCTTCCTCACATAGAAATTTAATCATCTTTGCCGCACATTCTTCCTTGCTTGGAATAATATCTTTCTGACAAATTAAAATATCACTTTCCTTTTGATAACGGTATATGTTCTGTTTTGCTGCGACATACTTTTCCATCGTCCCATAGTGGTCTAAATGCTCTTCGTGAATGTTTAACAAAACCGCTATATGCGGAGAAACAGTCATATATTCTAATTGGTGCGAGGATAACTCCACAATAATCTGCGTATTTTCCTTAATTGCATCTAATTGATCAAACACTGGAATGCCAATATTACCAGCCAATATTACATCATACTTATTATGCTCTAAAATCTGGTATATAAGAGTTGTCGTTGTGCTTTTTCCTTTAGTTCCTGTAATTCCTACGATTTTGTCCCGATAACACGAAAAGAATATTTGTGTCTGCGACGTGATTTTACATTGATACAAAGAAATATCGTGCTTTAATACAACACCCGGGCTCTTAAACACAATATCAAAGCGGTCTAATACCTCCTGATATTCTTCACCGCATATAGTTTCTATATTATCATTTAATTCGAAATCTGTGATTGGATTTAAGTCAGAAATAGCTAACTTAACATAACCGCCAATCTGCGTCAGTAACTTGTAAGTTGACTTTCCTTCTGCACCAAAGCCTAAAATTAAAACTTTTTTCTTGAATATTTCATTTTTTATTGCTTCTAACATGCAAAATCCCTCAAGCTTTCCCATTCTCTAATAAGAGCTGTTCCAGATGCTCCGGTACTAAATTTTCTTTTGTAAAATATTTATCGTATGGATTTTCTAGATCCTTATATTGTTGATAAAATGAAGTCGTCTTATATTTAGCAAACAATTTTGGTAATTTTTCTCCGTTCTTTTCCATTTTATTGATTGACATAGTAATTGCCGTATTAACTTCTTCCCGGCTGCCCACACATTCAAATGGCTTTTCCTCTACCTGGCCTATGAGCTGCTCCATAACCGGCTGCATCGTTTCATCCTCCAGCATATCCGTACCAAAGATTTCACATAGCTCTTTATGAGGAAGAAAAGGCGAAAGAATGAAAAATACAAATAAACACTTGGGACAATGCCCACACCATTTATCTTCCTTGCTTCCGGCATTACAGCTTCTAAATATAGAATGATATGCCTTCTGCTTTGCAAAAAGTCTAGCTATTTGAAATTCACTATAGGGTCTTAACAAACTAAAATAATATGTTCCGCTGTTTAAATACCGCTTCTCATATTCATGAAAATCTTTCTCAAATTCAAAGCTTTTAGAATATTGATGATTTACCGTACTACCTGCAACCGTACTTTCATTTGCGCTATCTTCATTGGATAAGGCAATATATTTTAAATTCAGTAAATATGCACTTATCGTCGCTGAAAAAGCCACCACTGCAGAAAATGGCGTATGACCATTTAAAAAGCCCCGATTATTTAATGCAATCATTCTTCTATCCAATGTTCGATTTGTAATATATGTTTCGTCTTGCGAAAACCCTCCTGCCTGCACCGTATTAAGTGTTGCACCTCTTGGATTAATAATATAGCAAATACATTTTTCACCGGTTTTTTTCAATAACTCTAATGTAACCGCCGAATCCTTACCTCCGCCGATTGGTATTAAATAACCGTTTGCTTTTTCCGAATAATTGTTACTAATAACTGATTCTTCTTCAGAAAATTCAGAAGTCAGATTCATAAAATCATCCTCTGACGTTTCAATTCCATTCATATAAAAGAATTCACCTAATCCATGGTAGTACAAATGCTTCCACCATTTCATTTGTGTCTCATCCAGCTTACCGGCAAGAATTTTTACATTCGGAGAACAAGTAATTTTAAAATAACTCACTAATTCAACCATACCTAATGAAAAAATCATATTTAAAAAAGCAGAGTCACTTTTTAACTCCTCTAATGAATGCCCATGTAAAGGAAATTTCCAACTTGGAGTAAATTGCTCTAAACCTGTTATTTCAAAATAATACCTCACTACAAGCATATCATCCTGCTGTGATAATTCATAAGACCTATATATAAACTCGGGATACTGGTCCCGAAACTGCTTAAATTTCTCCATATTTATTTCCTTTCATTTATTTATTACGATTTTTATATTATCATATTCTTATGTTCGTCACAAGCATATCATCCACTCTATATACTGCAAAACACAATACTACTTGGTAGTAATCTAGTAATAAATTTAAGTAGTATATACTATTTTACTGCGAATATTCCATCATCTCTTTCCTAATTCTTTCTTCACAAGAACGCATTGCCATAATTGTTCTCTCAAAAAGTTCATCTAATTCCCATCCTAAACGCTCTGCACCTATTTTAATGATATCTCTTGAGCATCCTGCAGCAAATTTTTTATCTTTGAATTTCTTTTTAAGACTGGATAATTCCATATCCATAACACTTTTAGATGGCCTCATTCTGGCTGCTGCTCCAATAAGTCCAGTTAATTCATCTGCGGCAAACATAATCTTTTCCATCTCATGCTTTGGTTCCACATCAGAACAAATGCCATACCCATGACTGCATATAGAATTTATCATATCATCACCTACATTAGCTTTTCTCAAAAGCTCCGGTGCCTTCTTGCAATGCTCCTCCGGATACAATTCAAAATCAATATCATGTAATAAGCCTACAATCGCCCAATATTCCTCTTCCTCTGCATAGCCTAACTCTTTTGCAAAATGGCGCATTATTCCTTCTACCGTAAGACCATGTAAGATATGAAAGGATTCCTTATTATATTCCTTTAATAATTCTAAAGCCTGCTCTCTGTTAAGTTTCGATTCCATTTTAATCCTCCTGATTTCTATCTAAATATTTCTTCCTCTTAAGTTTAAAGCATTTTATATAATTTCGCACTACTTATTTATTTAAATTTAATAATGAATAAAGTGGACATTCTATCATATAAAAAAAGCCTGCTGCAATATAATGCAACAAACTCTACAATAATTCTATAAATGAGCCACCGGGGACTCGAACCCCGGACAACTTGATTAAAAGTCAAGTGCTCTACCACCTGAGCTAGTGGCCCATATTTTTTCGTGATAAAATGCCCAGAGCCGGAATCGAACCAGCGACACGAGGATTTTCAGTCCTCTGCT
>CAYPIB010000012.1:32330-35484 GCA_964410675.1 uncultured Roseburia sp. | reverse complement strand
AAATTATGCTATTTCAAATAAAATAAGCATATCACACCACAATAGTGCATTATCCATTCTACTATGTTTTTGTATACAAGTCAACTAAATTATTTTGATTTATTTTTAGACTGGTAAAGCAAAAAGAGCTACAGTATTGTCTACTGCAGCTCTGTAAAAGCTGTTTTAATTATTTCAAAGTAACTTTAGCACCTTCTGCTTCTAATTTAGCTTTAACTTCTTCTGCTTCTTCTTTAGATGCGCCTTCTTTAACTACCTTAGGAGCTCCATCAACTAAATCTTTTGCTTCTTTTAATCCAAGACCTGTAATTTCACGAACAACCTTGATCACCTTAACCTTGCTAGGACCTACTTCTGTTAACTCAACGTCAAATTCAGTCTTTTCTTCCGCTGCATCGCCTGCACCTGCGCCTGCTGCTACAACTGCAACACCTGCTGCTGCAGATACACCAAACTCTTCTTCACAAGCTTTTACTAAATCATTTAATTCTAATACTGTTAATTCTTTGATAGCATCAATAAATTCTGCTGTTGTTAATTTTGCCATTTTTATTTCCTCCATAAATTAGTTTCTTTTTATTTTCGATTTCTTGTAATCTTTTACTTACTTATAACTGCAAAACTGCCTGCAGATTACTCTGCTGTTGTTTCTGCTTCCGGAGCCGCTTCTTCTACTTTAGCTGTTTCTTCTGCCGGAGCCGCTTCTGCTGCCGGAGCATCAGCTGCGCCGCCTTTTTCTGCTAACTGATTTAAGACGCGAGCAAAATTGGTGATTGGGGACTGAATACTTCCAAATAACTTTGAAAGTAATTCTTCTCTGCTTGGAATAGATGCAATATCTGCAATCCCATTCGCATCATAAGCAATTCCTTCCACAATACCGCCTTTAATCTCAAGTGCATGTGCTTCCTTTGCAAACTTTGCAAGAACTCTCGCCGGAGCAGTTGCATCAGTTTCTGAAATTGCAATAGCGCTTGGTCCCTCCAAGTAAGAAGCTAGCTGTTCACAGTCAGTTCCCTTGAAAGCAAAGTTCATCATTGTGTTTTTGTAAACCTTGTAGATAATTCCTGCCTCACGAAGCTGCTTGCGAAGTCTTGTATCCTGTTCTACGGTAAGTCCGCGATAATCAACAAGTACAACAGACTGTGCATCTTTGATATGTTCAGAAATTTCTGCTACGACTGGCTGTTTCAATTCAACTTTTGCCATTGTATTACCTCCTTATAGATTTTGTTGCCGATAGGAGTCATTCTATATAAAAGAAAACCCTCCGCGTGACACGGAGGGTATAAGTTCATAGTAAAAAAACTCTTCTCCTCGGTAGGCGGCTTTGCTTACGCTCTGAAATTCATCGAGCACCTACTGTCTTCGGCATAGTCAAAATGACCTCTATCAATTTATCACAACTAATGAATGCCTGTCAAGGCTTTTTCATTAATTCCTAAAATTTCGTTCCTATCATTTACTTTTCAATTGACAAATTCTCTTTCATATTTAATCAATCCACTATTTTCTATCGTTACATTTGGTGAAATACTGCGCATATACTGTATGATTCTATCCTTTTCGCTGCCAAGCGCAAGTGACGTGCTGCAATTTTCCTGAATGCCGGGTAAAAATTCAAAACTTTCCAGTTCATCTTTTGTAAATGTGAGACGGACTAAAGCATTATCGTATTTTCTGGAATTAAACCAAAAATTACCGAGGCTGTATATAACCGGAACGCCCTTTACCACATCGATTTGCTGCAGGCAATGTGTGTGCCCGCCGATAATTGCATCGGCTCCCGCCTCTGCCAATTTAGGTGCCTGATATGTTTGTGCCCAATCAAGCTCATCCGTGTTTTCTGTCCCCCAATGAATATACACAACGACATAATCGCTCTCTGCCTTTGCCGTTTTTACAGTTTCGAGAAGATGACCGAGTTCTGTCTCTGTAAAACTTCTAAATACACCAGCACTATTTTCAGACGCACCTTTTGTATCAGGATTTTCCAAACGTTCAATTTGGGTTGCCGCCACAATAGCAATTTTAATCCCGTTTATTGTAACAAAATATGGTTTTCTTGCCTCTTCTAAATTTTTACCAGCTCCAACAAACGGCATTTCGGCAGATTTCAATGCTTCCATACTGTCTAGGAGAGATACTTCTCCGTAATCATAAGCATGGTTATTTGCCAGTGATACAATATCAACTCCCATATCCTTTAGTAAATTAATATTTTTAGGATTGCTTCGAAACGTAAATGCTTTTTCCGGCAGTGGTTCGCCCCTTGTCGTATAAGTAAACTCATTGTTTACCATAAAAACATCTGCCTCTTTCATAACCTGCAATATATCATCTGAAAAACACTTTTTAATGTCGCCGTCTCTTTGCGAAAGTGTATACATATTTGAATAATTTTCATCAAAGCAAATATCACCGCCAAATGTCAGTACCGCTTTTCCCAAAACGGATCCGGATTTTTCATTATCTTCCTCTAAATCTGCCGGTTCATTTTCTGAAACAGCGGCTGCCGGTTCTTCGGGTTCGACAATATTTTCAATTTTAGATATTTCCTGACTTATTTTTTCATCTGTTTGGGTTTTATTTTCACTCTGTTGTTCACTTAAAGTTTCCTGTGCTTTTTGATTCTGCTCACTATATATAAATAAGCCGATCATGAAAACGCAAACTATAATACCGGTTGCGCATAACGAAATTAAAAACTTCCCCGCAAAACTATGCCAAATATCTTTTTTTCTACTGTTACTCATTTTATTTTCCCCTTTTCAAGCATAAAATCCGCCTTCCTCAAACACATCCTAACACACATTTTATATATTGTCATATTTTTGTATGACAGGAAAGAAAACTTTCCTATGATGCAAAAAAGCCGCCACATTTCTGTGACGGCCCTAAAATTCTCTATTGTTTAGTACTTAGCTGTGCTGACTTTTACACCTGGACCCATTGTTGTAGAAAGAGTAACACTCTTTAAAAATTGTCCTTTTAATACACTTGGTCTTGCTTTCACAATTGCTTCCATTAAAGCATCAAAGTTTTCCTGTAACTTCTCTTCGGTGAAAGAAGCTTTTCCAACAGGAACATGAATAATATTAGACTTGTCTAGTCTATATTCAATTTTACCAGCCTTAATTTCATTCACAGCCTT
>CAYPIB010000012.1:0-32320 GCA_964410675.1 uncultured Roseburia sp. | reverse complement strand
TGCTTTTGTAACGTCCATTGTTACGGTACCAGCTTTAGGATTTGGCATTAATCCTTTTGGTCCAAGTACTTTACCAAGACGTCCAACAACACCCATCATATCAGGTGTAGCAACAACAACATCAAAATCTAACCAGCCATCTTTTTGGATTTTTGGAATCAGCTCATCGCCGCCAACAAAATCTGCACCAGCAGCTTCTGCCTCTGCAACTTTATCGCCTTTTGCGAACACTAAAACTTTAACATCTTTACCGGTTCCGTTTGGTAATACAACGGCACCACGAATCTGCTGATCTGCATGACGACCATCACATCCTGTTCTAATATGAACTTCAACTGTTTCATCAAATTTAGCAACTGCTGTCTTCTTAACAAGACCGATTGCTTCTGCTGCTTCGTACTGAACGGTACGATCAACTAACTTTGCAGCTTCCAAATATTTTTTACCATGTTTCATTTTGTTTACCTCCTTGTGGTAGTGGCGGAGCTTTCACTCCTCCCACGCATACTATTTGCTGTTTTTCTTACCGAATTATTCTTCTACAGTAATACCCATACTTCTTGCAGTACCGGCAATCATATTGATTGCTGCATCTACGCTTGCTGCATTCAAATCAGGCATTTTAAGCTCAGCAATTTTCTGAACCTCAGCCTTAGAAATCGTTGCAACCTTAGTCTTATTCGGGATTGCAGAACCAGATTTAAGATTACAAGCCTTTTTAAGAAGTACTGCAGCAGGTGGAGTCTTCGTAATAAAACTAAAGCTTCTATCTGCATATACTGTAATAACAACAGGGATGATTAAGTCACCCTTATCTGCTGTTCTTGCATTGAACTGCTTTGTAAATTCAACAATGTTTACACCATGCTGACCAAGTGCTGGTCCAACCGGTGGCGCTGGTGTAGCTTTACCAGCAGGAATCTGTAATTTAATTAATCCTACTACTTTTTTTGCCATTTTGGCACCTCCTAAAAATTGTGGTAGTGGCGGGTCAAAATCCCTCCCACGGTTCATATATGTCTCTTCTTATTACAAATAGGAAAATCCTAATGAACGTCAACTGTTATTCTAGCGCGATTCCAATTTAATTGCAACCGCATTTTTATATTATAACTTACGGACTTCGGCAAAACTGATTTCTACCGGTGTTTCTCTTCCAAACATCTCCACATTGATTGTAGCTGTTTGTTTACTGAAATCCATTCTTTGAACAACACCAACGGTATCCTTCCAAACACCAGCAACAACAGCAATGCTGTCGCCTTCACCAAAGTCAACTGATATATTCTCAGCTTTAATTCCAAGAGGTTTCATCTCTGCGTCCGTCAACGGAACAGGCTTACTTCCCGGGCCTACAAATCCGGTTACTCCTCTTGTATTACGAACAACGTACCAAGTATCGTCATTCATTACCATATTGATTAAAACATAACCAGGGAACATCTTTTTCTGAACGGTTTTCTTCGCACCATTTTTCATTTCGACAACATCCTGCATCGGAACTCTTACTTCAATGATTTCCTCTTCTAAATGTCTGTTCTCTATGGTTTTTTCAATATTGGCTTTTACTTTATTCTCATACCCGGAATAGGTATGTACTACATACCAATTAGCTTCTGCCATGTTTTTCACCCTCGCTCTTACTTTATCAGTAAATTAATACCATTCTGAATCGCAAAATCTATTACAGCAATGATACAGCCCAATACAACTGAAACAGAAGTTACTGCAATTGTCTGCTTAACGAGAGTCATTTTGTCTGGCCATGAAATCTTTTTGAATTCGTTTTTTACGCCTTCATAAAAGCTTACTTTCGGTTGATTATCTTGTGCTTTATTTTCTCCCATACTATTCACGCCCTTTCACCTAACGATTAACGGGTTGTTATTTTGTTTCTTTGTGCATTGTATGAGTCTTGCAGAATCTACAATACTTTTTAGTTTCCATTCTATCCGGATGTGCTTTTTTGTCCTTAGTCATGTTATAGTTACGATTTTTGCACTCTGTGCACTCTAATGTAATTCTCGTACGCATTTTTCCACCTCCGCGCCCATTTTAACTATGTTTTATTTCGTACTGGTTTAGTTTTATCACCCATATTTGAGCATAAAAAAAAGACCTGAATCTTATTTTGCCTGTTAACTATATCATATTGCTTGTATCACGTCAATATTTTTTTCATTAAATTATCAACAGAACAGCCTGTTTTTCTTCCTTTTTTTGTAACATATAGCATTGCAAGTTAATTTCAAAAATGTTATATTAGACTTACATAGTGGCATATTATACCTTGTTTGCGCAAAGATGCGCATTTATTACATTCACGGAAGAAAGGAGAGGGACAAATGGCTGTTAATTTTTCTGCACTAAATACCGTATACAATCATTATTTGACATCTTACGCCCCAAAGAAATCAACCGCTTTGGACACACATAAAAAAAGTGAGCTTCGCAGTGTATATAATTCTATTATAAAACTAAATAAAAATGCTCCTCTCTATATTCTTGACGAAACAAAAGATTATAAAAACTTTGCCATCAGTCTGAAAGAGAATGCAAAAGCCTTAAGCAACACAATCGAATCCTTAAGCGATGCCGACTTAGGTACTCTTGGCAAAAAGGTAGCTTATTCCACAAAAGAAGAACTGGCTACGGTAAATTTTATCGGCACTCTTCCTCCTGGTACAGAAGCCCCTTTGATTGAATTAGAAGTCAACAGCATGGCATCCGGACAAGTAAATTTTGGCATTTTTCTTCCTTCTGCCAAAACAACCGGTATTACACCTGATTCTTATTCCTTTGATATAGAGATTAATAATTTAAACTACGAATTCCAGTTTCATATTAATGAAGCTGATACGAATTTACAAATACAAGAACGCCTGTCACGCTTAATTAAAAATGCAGAAATCGGTATTAATACTGAAGTATTGCATGACGGCGAAGGAAATTCCGCCATAAAGCTTACCTCCGCACGAACCGGTGCAGAACAAAATCAAGAGTCTGTCTTTCATATTTCCGATGACCAGACAAGCAAAAATTCCGGAATCGTTGAATATTTTGGCCTAGACCATATCAGTCGTCCGGCTTCCAATGCTTCATTTAAAATAAACGGCAACTCCTTCAGTACTTACTCTAATCATTTTACGATAGAAAAAATGTACGAAATTTCCTTGAATGGTTTGAGCGGCTTTCCCGATGACGTAACAACAATTGGATTAAAGGATAATATCGAAAGCTTAACAGAAAATGTCCAGGTATTACTCGGAAGCTATAACAATTTCTTGAAAACTGCTGCCGAATTCAAACAGACACAAGCAGAAAGCAACCGCCTCATCAAAGAGATGGCCTATGTTGCCTCTTCTTACGAAAATGACTTTTCACCGCTTGGTTTAACAGCAGATGAGGACGGTACTTTAACGCTTAATACACAACAGTTCCAGCAATCTGCACTCACAGAAGATATCAACAACATCACCTCCGCCTTAAAAAGCTTCGGTGATAACATCCAGCTAAAAGCCAAACAAGTGACGTTAAACCCAATGGACTATGCCGACAAAAAAATTGCTGCTTATAAAAACCCAAAGCCAGGACATAATTTTGCTAACCCTTATGTTACAAGTTCATACAGCGGAATGCTTTTTAACAGCTACTGCTAAAAAGTCGTGAAGGATATATTCTCTCACGACTTTTTCATTTTATTTGTTTTTTCCAAATTCATTATATAAAAAATCTAAGCTTAGCATTTTATCATCGACATAATAATCAGCGTTTGGTTTTCCCAAATGAAGCTCATGGTGTTTTACACCCCACTCTTTCATTTGCTTTTCTGTAATTGGCCGCCAATCAATTTTGGTAACATAACCCCTTGCCGTAAATAATACAATCCGATTGCCCAAATCATACAACTCATTTACAATTTTTATCATTTTCTCATTGGGTCCGGCTTGTCCATAATCTAAGTCCCCGCGCGCCGTCGCAATGACGCCGTCGATATCAAATACGAAAATTTTACCGCCTTGCTTAATATTGGCATAGCTTGCTGCCCTTTCAAAATCCTTTTCCGTATCAACGTCAAACATTTCACTCATGATATAGCCTTTAATCTTTTTTCCCGTCATAGAATGATATTGTCGTATATTTCGAGGTCTTAGCAAATCAGTATTTCCATTTTGGTAATAAATTTTAGGCAGTTGTTGACGAGGCATATTATATGCTTCCGGAATATCTTTTAAAATCGGCTCCATTACATTGTTATCACCAACGTACCACATCTTATGCGGAACCGTATCGGTAAGAGCAACACTCCTCACTGAATCGACCGTATCATCCTCTAGCATCATCTCAATCATTTTATCAATATCTTCAGGATTGCGGATTGGGTCCGTCGGGCGAAGCTGAACAATAATATCCGGAATATAATTTTCTTCCCTTTCTAAGAAATCAAGGGCATGTATAAATACCTCAATATCAAGAGAATCATCACCGGCTAATTCTGCCGGACGAAGGAACGGGGTTTCAGCTCCATATTCTCTGGCAATTTCCGCATATTCTTCACTATCCGTTGAAACTATAATACGATTAATATGCTTTGCCGCTTTTGCATGTTCTATCGAATAAGCCATCATCGGCTTTCCATTAATCATTTTAATATTTTTATTTTTAATACTTTTTGAACCGCTCCTTGCAGGAATAATTGCTAATATATTAGGCATTGTTATTATGCTGCTCCTCTCGTCTTGTGCTGAATTTTCTATAGAAGTATATCACATCCTTATTTATTATGCTATCTATTCTATAAACTATCACTAAGGTCATTCACTTACAATCAGTGAAGTCAAGTAAAATGGCACGACCGCCTCACCCTCTGCTTCAATGATTTCAATTTCGACATAGTGCTTTTCCTTACTTCCATGCACGAGAAGATTTTCTATATAAAGACAATCACCCCACGTCTCTTCAAAATTTCCATCTAAAATGATGCTGTTTTGCTCATCTCCATCAATAACCGCCCTTGCAATTGCTGCCGGATGCTTTACCGCTTTTCGATATTGTACGGCAATTTCACTTCCAACTACTTCAAAGACAATACGGTCACCTTTGCTTTTTGCTTCCCAGCCGCGTTTAAATACATCTGTAATCCCTGTCTGTTTTGAAGCATCAGCAGCAAAGCCTTTGCAAAACGGCTTTATATTATTATTTTGAAAACGTTTAGATTTTTCGTAGGCATTTTTTGTCATAGGCTCAGGAAAAATTTGTAATTCATTTTCTTCTATATGCGCTGCCATATAAATATCCTTTAGTACTCCCCGGATTACTTGGGCTACCAATCTATGGCCTACGCTGTTTGGATGCAAACCATCCGGAGTAATCTCACATTTTTGTATATTTCCGCATACAACCTCCGGATAAATTACGCTTTGCATACTAATAGCGGGCAATTCATAATGCCTTGCAATTTGAGCATGCTGTATTTGTGCATTTCCACCGGTATCATAATTTACATTGTGAATGAGAATAATTGCCGGTTTGTTCGGTGATTGATATATCCTTCTTATCAGTCCCTCATATGTTTCCATAAAAAATTCTGTACTGTCATCATTCACACTAAACTCAACAAAGATCAAATCCGGTGAATATGCTAATACATCCTCATCCACCCGGGCCACACCAAACTGGGACGTTGTACCACCAATTCCTGCATTTACATATGAAAATTGTGTTCTTGGAAATCTTTCCCGCCACCACAAAAATACCCTTGAAGCATAGCTGTGTCTCGGATTACTTGCAAGACTCCCTTGCGTAATTGACCCGCCAATAAATGCAATTGTAAGACTACCGCCTGCCTCGGCACGCTTAATCACTTTTTTAACTCTGGCCAAATTTCCTCTATTGGCAATACCTTTTTTCTTATCCAAAAAGTGTTCCATTTTATTCCTCCTAGCAAATAATAATCGCAATATCGTAACAATAATGAGTTTGGTACAGTATAAAATCCTGCATAAAAGATTATTTGTGTCATTCTTCTAGGCAGGAAATTATATTATTTTAAATATTTAGAAATTGTCATAAATAATGTTTTTATATTAATCGGTTTCGTTAAATGATCATTCATCCCAGCATGCAATGCTTCGTCAACATCTTCTTTATATGCATTTGCCGTCATTGCAATAATTGGTATTTTTTGTGCATCCGGATGCTCTGATTGTCGAATTTCCCTTGTCGCATCATAGCCATTTAACACGGGCATTGAAATATCCATTAGAATAAAGTCATAATAATTCTCCGGAGAATCTAAAAACATATTTACAGCAATTCTTCCATTTTGTGCCTCATCCCAAACCAAACCGGTCGGTGAAAGAATTTCACAAGCAATCAATCTATTAATTTCAATATCTTCAACAATCAGCATTCTGTGTCCGGTTAAATCAAGCTTATCCAAGACAGGGGGTATTGTTTTATTGATTAAATCAGTTTTCTTAAAATTGACATTAAAATTAAAAATAGAACCTACATCTAATTCACTTTCTACAGTAATGATACCCCCCATAGACCGAACCAAATTCTGGCTGATTGAAAGCCCCAGTCCGGTTCCGCCAAAGCGAGCCGCAATACTGCTGTCTGCCTGTTCAAACGGCACAAATAAATTCCCTACTTGTTCCTTTGTCATTCCTATTCCACTGTCCGAAACAGAAAATCCAATCTTTATATTATTTTCTGTCTCGTCAAGAACCTCTGTCATCAAAGAGACATTTCCACCGGAAGACGTAAATTTTACTGCATTGCTCAAGAGATTGATTAAAATCTGCTTCACCCTCAGCTTATCGCCCAAGACTCCTATATTCGGTATTTCCTTTATATTACTATCAAATGCAATATTTTTTTCTTCGCATCTTATTCCAATAATCGAGAACACCTCATAAACTGCTTCAACCAAGCAAAAAGGTTCATTGTTAATTTCTAATTTCCCCGATTCTATCTTTGACATATCCAGTATATCATTAATAATTGCTAAAAGATGCTCTGTTGATGTTAAAATCTGATTTATGGACCAAATTACTTTATCCGTATCATCCATATTGTTCTTTGCAATCTCGGACATACCGACAATTGCATTGAGAGGAGTTCTAATTTCATGGCTCATCCTAGCTAAAAAAGCACTTTTAGCTTTAGAAGCAACTAAAGCCGCTTCCTCTGCTGCTTTTCTTTCTGTGATATCTCTGGAAATCCCCATCATTCCAATTACTTCGTTGTTTTGTATGAGCGGTGTTTTTCTCGTGTCCATTAACCTTTTGGTGCCATCCGGGTAGGTAATTACTTCTTCAATGGTTTCTACATTTCTACCTATCATAACCCTATCATCCGCCTGCATAAATAAATCTGCCATTTTTTGGTCAATTTTAAAAATATCTATATCATTCTTACCGATAATTTCCGCTTCGGGCCTGCCGGTAAATTTTTCAAAGCTGGGATTACAGCTTGTATATCTGCTTTTAGTATCTTTGCTAAACACTAAATCCGGTATCGCATTATAAATAGTAGATAACATTAAAATTTGGAGCTTAAGCTCCTTCGTCTTATCATCGACAGTTTCTTCTAACTCTTTTCTTTTTATCTCTTTGCGTCTAACTAATACAAATAAAAATGCCGCCGCCATAAAAAGCAATGCCACCGCCATAAAGGCAATCATCATGCGCCAATATTGTATCTCTTTTGTGTAGTCATATATGACCGAATGCCATCTGCCTGAAATTATATTAGTATTGATGGCCGGCTGTACTTTATCCATAATCGAACAAAGGGTTGCCTGGCTCTTATGAAAACCAAATAATGAATCTATTTTATTATCAATTATAATATTTATTTTCATTGTTGGATCTTCATAATAATTCACTTGGCTTAAAAGTCTGTCTTCTGTTGTGAAAAATAAGTCTATCTCGCCGCTATTCAGTGCCTTATACGCTGAAAAGAAGTCATTAAAAGTTGTCGGCGGATTTGTCGGAAACCATTCTCTGTATAAGATTTCATTGGAAGTATTACTTACTACCCCAACATTACGACTCAGTACCTGCTCTATTCCTATGTCCGGATAATCAGCTTTTGAAATAAAAACAGAAGTGGTTTGTGAGTACGGCTGTTGTGACCATAAAAAATCGTTTTCCCTTGATTCTGTATGAATAAGCTCCGAAATCATCGCCGCATTACCATTAAGAACCATTTCGTAAATCGTTTCCCAGTTGTCATCATGTTCATTCACTACTTTGAATTCCAAACCTAGAAGAGCATTCACTTCCTTTAAAATGTCAGGTACAATTCCTTGATATTCTTTTTCCTTTTTATTATAGAAACTAATTGGATAATGGTTCGTTTCCAGCACAATCGGTATGTGCTGGCTGGTTTTTTTCATATGGTCTATATATTCTATTTCTTCTTTCGTTAATAAAGCATAAACAGTTTTCTCTTTATATAGTTTAGTTCCTTGTGTATATAAATCAGATATATAAGCAATACCGCCATTTTGAATATACTTTTCAAAGGCTGTAATAACCGCCTTTAAATCAGGATTGCCCGTCAAAAGAGATGCTGGTATGTAGGTTAGCGGAGAATATACCTGTGATTTTATTTCTTCATATTTATCAAAAAAAGATACTGAAGTATTTTTATTTACAAACGCATCTATTTCACCATCTAAAAGCATTTGAGCCGCTGCTTCGCAGCTCGGAACCATAACTTCCTCATATGCCTTATTATATGATTGTTTAAATTGTTTAGAATACTGTGAATTTTCTAAATAGCCTATTTTAGGTGTTCTTGTTAGTGCTATCGTATTCAAATCATAAGAATCTTCTTTTGTATAAATAACAATCGTTCTTTCAGAAACAGCCGATGTCATATAATATTTCTCGGCTCGTTCCTCAGTTACAATTAATTCTGCAATAAAATCAATGGATTGATTATCGAGTCCAAGAATTAATTCATTCCATTCATAAATTTCAGGCTCAATTTTAATATGAAACATAGTAGACATAGTGTCACAGAGCATTGGTATAAATCCCTGCATTGTTCCGTCATTACCCACAAAGCATTCGCTTGTATCCAAGCTCCCAAAGTTTAATATTTTATCACTTTTTTGAAGGCGTTCTATTGCTGTAATCTCTTCGTCTGTAATCCCAGGAATCTCTATATATGACATCATTGGGTCATCATCTATAGCTGCAGCATCATTTTGGAATCCCATAATACCAAGACATATTGCAAGAATAAGCACTGTTGATATTATCTTTCTCATATGGTTGCACCTCTGTATTTTAATAAAACGCAAATAGTGGTCTATTAATTATCCTATATTATATACTATTTAAATATTTTTACAAGTAAGGCTGTCTAATTTTCTAATAACAGTGTCCAAATTTTGCTTATTGAGCAACAATAAAAATGAGACAGCTCCAGCTATTGCCGGTTCTGCCTCAGTAATATTTATAAAGGTATGTTTCCATGCTTTTTATGAATTGTCTCTACTTTTTTACCTTCTAATCCCTGTAAAGCTTTTAACAGCACACGTCTTGTCTCCTCAGGTTTAATAACCTCATTTACATAACCTCTGGCCGCTGCTACATATGGATTTAAAAATCTATTCTCATATTCTTTTTTATAATGTGCCCTTGCTTCAATCGGATCATCGGCTTCTTTAATTTTACGTTTAAAAGCAATATTAACAGCACCATCGGCTCCCATAACAGCTATCTCTGCAATCGGCCACGCATATACTATATCCGCTCCCATTTCCTTGGAATTCATGGCAATGTAGGCACCACCATAAGCTTTTCTCATAATCAGAGAAATCTTAGGTACCGTCGCTTCCGAATATGCGTATAATACCTTTGCACCATGTCTGATAATACCACTGTGCTCTTGCTTTGTACCGGGTAAAAATGCCGGCACATCTACTAAAGTAACTAACGGAATATTAAAACAGTCACAAAACCGAATAAATCTTGCCATTTTATCAGACGCATGATAATCTAAGGAACCGCACATTACAAGCGGCTGATTACATACAAAGCCAGCTACTTTTGAATCCATACGCCCAAATCCGATTACTACATTGGGAGCAAATTCCTTTTGCACTTCAAAAAAAGTATTTTTATCAACAATACATTCTACAACCTCATGTACATCATAGGCATGACGGGAGTTATCCGGGACTATTGCCGTAATTTTTTTACATGCATTTTCACTATGCTTCTCGGCACTTTTTGATAACTTTCCAAATACCTTATTAATATTAAACAGTAATGACTGCTTTTCATTGATCAGTTTTACAATCGGTGCTTTTTCCTCATTACTGCTTGGCAGATAAGTAAGGAGTTTTCGAACTCCCATTAGGCACTCGTTTTCTGTACTGTAGGTAAAATGAGACACTCCTGATTTCTTGGCATGAACGTCTGCTCCGCCTAACTCTTCAACCGTTACTTCCTCATTAATAACAGTTTTTACTACATTAGGGCCGGTAATAAACATTTTAGAAGTATCCTTTACCATAAAAATAAAATCGCATATTGCGGGCGCATAGCAGGCTCCTCCGGAGCAGGGACCTAAAATAACCGCAATTTGAGGAATAACTCCGGATGCCTTTGTATGTCTCAAAAACATACCGCTGTATCCGCTTAGGGAAGAGATTCCTTCCTCGATTCTGGCACCGCCGCTGTCATTTATACAGATAAAAGGAGCCTTCATTTCCATAGCCATATCTTGTATTCTACAAATTTTATAAGAATGGTATTCTCCCAGAGTACCGCCGATTACAGTAAAATCTTCACTTGCAACAAATACAAGCCGATTATTAATCTTGCCGTAACCTGTAACAACGCCATCTCCCGGCACTCTCTTTTTATCCAGACCAAAATCATCTATTCTGGATTCAATAAAATTATCTATTTCTACAAAACTGTCCTTATCAAGTAAAACCTCAATTCGTTCTCTCGCAGTTAATTTTCCACTGCTATGCTGCTTATCTATTCTCGCCTGGCCGCCTCCCAGTAACGCTTTTTCCCGTCGTACTTCTAAATCCTTAATAGCCTCATTCCAATTCATAACTTAACCCTTTCTGACAAATTTCAATATAAATCTTGAAATTAAAGTATTTTGACTCGCTAATACTTTGATATTCAAAGTATCTTTTTGTATTATAGCACGAAATCAAAAAAGTGCAAGAGCTTTTTGCTCCGCACTTTTTATATTGTTATATTTCATTTATAGTAGTGTTCTATTTTAAAATTTTCCGGCCATATGGAGGGCTGCCTCTATTACAACGTTCATATCATAATAACGATATTGTCCCAAACGTCCGCCAAACAAAACATTTTTTTCTTTTTCAGACAGCTTCTTATATTTTTCATATATTGCTTGATTCTCCTCATCATTGATTGGATAATACGGCTCATCACCTTTTTTCCATTTGGCTGGGTATTCCCTGGTAATGATTGTAGCCGCCTGCCTGCCAAATTCAAAGTGCTTATGCTCAATTATTCTTGTATAAGGTACTGCCCTTTCCGTATAATTAACTACAGCATTCCCTTGGTAATTATCCGTATCATACAATGTCTCTTCTTCAAAGCGCAAGGAACGATAAGAGAGTTCACCAAATTGATAGTCAAAATATTCATCAATCATACCGGTATACAATATTTTATCAAACTGATTCTTTGTATTTTTTATATATTCCCGATAGCTTGTAGACAATAGTACTGTAGTCCCCTCTAACATTTTTTCCACGATGCTTGTATATCCGCCAATCGGTATTCCTTGATAGCGGTCATTAAAATAATTATTATCGTAAGTAAAGCGAAGCGGGAGTCTTTTAATAATAAAAGCCGGCAGTTCTCTGCACTCTCTTCCCCATTGTTTTTCAGTATAACCTTTGATTAGTTTCTCATAAATGTCTGTTCCTACCAGTGAAATTGCCTGCTCCTCTAAATTAGCCGGCGTTACTTGTTGAATATCCTTCTTTTGTCTTTCAATGATTTGCTTTGCCTCTGACGGCTTTTTAATTCCCCACATTTTGCTAAATGTATTCATATTAAAGGGCATATTGTATAATTCATCTTGGTAGACAGCAATAGGACTGTTAATATAATTGTTAAATTCGGCAAACTGATTCATATATTCCCATATAAATTTATTAGAAGTATGAAAAATATGTGCTCCATATTTATGGACTTGGATTCCCTCTTCTTCCTTTGTATAAATATTTCCAGCTATATGATTGCGTTTTTCTATAACCAAACAGGTTTTTCCCTTTTTTTTCATTTCATTCACAAAAACACCCGCAAATAAACCCGCACCTACAACAAGATAATCGTAACGCATCATAAACCTCCTTATTTTCAGCCAAAAAATGCCCGCTGCCAAACAGCAGGGGCATTTTAGCTATTATTTATTTCCTATATTTCTTTAACTGGGTAAAATCATCCATTAAATCTAATACTTTTTCTTTGCCTGCAAGGTTTAGCTTTACATAGTACTGCATTACTCTGTTCTCAAGTAATTTTTCAGATACTGTTGCATCTTCTAAAGAAGCAAATGTTACCGGATTTAAGTTTAATTTATCGCAAATCCGGACCACGGTGCCATATGCCATTCCTTCAATTCCACGATCGAGTGCAGTAACTAATGTGCTGTACGGAATCTGCATCTCTAGGGAAAACTGTCTTACACTTTTGTACTGTGATAGTATTGCTTTTTTAAGAATTTGTGATTTAGTCATAATTACCTCCCTGATAATCCCTTGAAATTTGACTTGCACTTGTCTTTTCTTCCCACCTACATTTGGGTTATTATAGCATAATTTTGTTATCCTGTCACATGATATTAAAAATTAACTATAAAATCGCCTTAAAATATTCAATTGTTTTCTTAAGCCCCTGCTCCAGTGAGATTGTCGGTTTCCAATCTAGCTTCTCCCTTGCCAAATCAATCATCGGACGTCTCTGCAACGGATCATCGCTCGGAAGTGGACGGTATACTATTTTAGAAGAAGAATTCGTTAAATCGATAATCTTCTCAGCAAGCTTAAGCATTGTAAATTCATCTGGATTGCCAATGTTGACCGGTCCAGTAAAGCCATCAGATGAATTCATAAGCCGGACCATTCCCTCAATTAAATCGTCTACATAACAAAAACTTCTTGTTTGAAGCCCATCTCCATAAATCGTTATATCCTCTCCCTTCAGTGCCTGTACAATAAAGTTGCTTACAACTCTTCCATCATTCGGATTCATTCTAGGCCCATATGTATTAAAAATACGCATAACCTTAATATCCACATGATGCATTCTATAGTAATCAAAGAACAATGTTTCAGCCATACGCTTGCCTTCGTCATAACAGGAACGGATACCAATCGGATTTACACATCCGCGATAGCTTTCCGGCTGCGGATGTACCTCCGGATCTCCATATATCTCACTTGTACTCGCCTGCAGTATTCGAGCCCCCACTCGCTTTGCAAGCCCCAGCGTATTCATTGCTCCATAGACACTTGTTTTTGCCGTCTTAATCGGATTGTGTTGGTAGTGCGGCGGACTTGCCGGACACGCAAGATTGTAAATCTGATCCACCTCAATATATATTGACTCTGTAATGTCATGACGTATAAATTCAAAATACGGACTTTTCATTAAATGTCTGATATTGTCCTTACTCCCGGTAAATAAATTGTCTAAACAAATGACATCATTTCCTTCTTTAATTAATCTATCACATAAATGAGAACCTAAAAAGCCGGCCCCTCCCGTAACTAACACTCGATTCATTTCAAACTCTCCTCCGTCATATTATTTACGGTATTTCCAAATACAATAAATAGCACGTAATCCATCTTTAAAACCAATTTTCTTGCCCTCTTCCATCGTCCTTGGATAATAAGAAATTGGCACTTCCTTAATGCGTATTTTTCTTCTGGCAAGCTTTGCCGTGATTTCCGGCTCAAAACCAAATCGCTTTTCTTCTATATCAATTGCCTGAATAATTTCTCTCTTAAAGGTTTTATAACAGGTTTCCATATCGGTTAAATGCAATCTCGTAAATATGTTGGAAAGCTGTGTTAAAAATTTATTTGCCAAACGATTCACAAAATATCCTTTTGCTTTGTTGTTTAAAAAACGGGAACCATATACTACATCTGCCTCACCCGAAAGAATCGGCTTAACGACAAGCTCATATTCCATTGGATCATATTCTAAATCGGCATCTTGAATAATTACAATATCTCCGGTTGCATGGGCAAACCCAGTCTTTAGCGCTGCTCCCTTGCCGCCATTTTGTTCATGGTAAACAATTTTACTCACAAGCGGCCGAACATTTTTTTCTAGTATTTCTTTTGTTCCATCTGTGGATTTGTCGTCCACTACTATAATTTCTTTATTTTTAATTGGTGTCTCTAATATTTTCTTTACGATTGCCTCTACATTATCACGTTCATTATAGCATGGTATAATAATGGATAATGTGTAATTGTCTTTGTTCATTTATATTTTCCCTTCAAAAATTATTTCATCGGCATTTTTCTTACTATTTTTATCTTGAACCCATTCCAGTGCCAATACCAATATTAAAAAAGCCGTAACATACATCATTGGATAACTATATTGAATAAAAGAAGCAGGTGCCGTCAAAAAGATTACCCCTTCTCTCAAAAATAATGAAACAAAAGCTGCCGCTTCAAACCATTTCTTATAAAACAAACAGAAAATGAATCCGCCTAATGCAGCAAACAGCATCGGAATGTATGACTCACCGCCAAATTTAAATAAAAACAAAGCATAATCGCCTGTCCCATTAATTGGTGCTCTTTTATAATCATGAAGCATTTCAAAACCGTAATCCCGATCATGGGCATATAAGTGAAAATCAGTAGCAACAACCGGCTTAAGTCCGAGTACCATATCCTTATTATACCCATAAATTCCATTGGTGACTAGAAATAATTGTATTCTTTCACCTAAATATAAATCTAAATTATGCCAAATTAAACGCAGTGCACTTTTTAAGTAAGCCTTTTGATCCGCTTTAGAAGCTCCTGTCTGCGTGTATCGTCCTTCATTATTGTCTGTATTATAACGATTATAAGCACTGCAGGAAAGAGAGTCATTGTGCAAATAGCCAAAGTCTGTGATTTTACTTATATTTTCTAAATCTTCTTTTGCCCCTTCGTATGTCTGTTCTCTGTGAACAATGACGGAAAGGGGTCTTGTCGTGGAAATAATCAGATAGTCACTGCCATAATACTTTTGTTCCCCGATTGTCTGTGGAATTTTTATAATAAAGAAAAAACAAATCGACAATATAAATAGAAGCAGAAGTCTTTTGCGGGAAACCTTGTGATATACGAATGCCGCAAGAACTACTTGGCATACGAGCAGTACCGCTCCCTCACTCCGCCAAAAAGATAATAGTGCTGTCAAAAAAGCCAAAATGCATACTTTATCTATTGATAAACCTTTCCCCTTCTTTTTGTCAAAATAAAGATATGCAAAATAAAATACGAAAAAAGAAGAATATACTGCCGGCCGAAAGCACATAAGTGCTCCAAGCAGCACAAATGGAAGAATACCCAATATCATCAGTGCAAACTTTCCTTTTCCCATAAAAACCTGACTGCCTTCATGAAAAATATAAGCATAAACAATCGCGTAACAAATATCACTCAGCAATACCGGTCCGCAAGAAGCCGGAAATATTGACATACTTGTCATATAGAAAAGTGATGTGAGATAATTGTGCCAATATACCGGATAATATCTCGTAGCATAGGCAAAAATAATAGGATCATCACTCATATAATATCCTGGATAAACAAACAAAAGGCCAATTCCATAGACAATTATAAATATAAGAAATGGAATAAGCAAGGTTTTATTTTTGCGGCTATACCACAAGAACCTTAAGAAACAATAAAAAAACACTAATACCAATACTTTGCTTACAATGTGCATAAATGGAACCATCGCTGTATCAATTGGCAGACAGTTCATATTAAGTGCATCCTTTGTAAACATTTTTTTATCTGTAAAAAACGTGACTGCCCACATAATTAACGCAGCAATTCCAATATATATTTTTACTTTCCCTTTTTTCTCCAGCCTGTTCATACTTTTAATTATACCCCGAATCTCTTGCTAAATCCACCCAATTTTGCTATATTTTGTATATGTTTTAATAATTTTGAATAATATTGAAAGGATATAACTATGTTACTATTATTACCTATCGTATTTATCTCTATTTATATATATCAAAAAAAGAGTTTGCTTTTGAAAGGTGAAGGCATTTGGGAAGCCTTTGCCTCCTCACTTCTAATCTTTCAAGCTGTACTACTCCTTATTACAAACATTCTAAGCTTTTTTTATTGTTTAAATACAATTACCTTAACAAGCTCATGGTTCATAGTTCTTATCATAATCTGGGTTATCTATGTCGTTCGTTTTGGATTTTCTTTTCCATTTTCTACCCGCTTACTTAACCAAATATTAGAACATTATATGAAAAGAATCCGCTCTTTTTCTATATCCGAAAAGTTAATGCTCATCAGTATGGCAATTATTTCGATTATACTTTTAATAGGTGCTGTCTTTACGGTTCCTTATAATTATGATTCCATGACCTATCACCTTGCACGAATCGGACATTGGATTGACAATCAAAGCGTGAATCACTTTGTTACTACCATTGACCGGCAGCTCTATTCGCCTGTACTCGACGAATACAACCTGCTTCATATGTTTCTGTTAACCGGAAGTGATAGTTTCCTCAATCTTTTACAATACTTTTCGATGCTTATCACCGCAGCTTATTTATATAAATGCACTAAAATGCTCGGTACAAGCAGATGCTTTTCTATCTTTGCAGCATTTTTATTTATGACCATGCCCTTAACGATATCACAAGCTGTGACTACACAAAATGATTTATTTGGTACGATGTGGTTCACTGTTTTCCTATATTATTTACTTCAATTTATATTAATGGATACGATTACTTTTAAAAGCCAGACAATTAGAATGGCTTTATTCACCGGTCTCACGGTCGGCTGTGCATTCTTAACCAAAACAAGCATTTGTGCCTCCATGGTATTTTTCCTTCCATGGCTTGTCATTGTTCGATTTATTAAGAAGGATAAATTAATTGCTTTGATACAAGCAGCATTAACCGCTGGGACTGCCTTATTTGTTTTCATTAGCGAAAGTCTTATCCGCAATTTTCTTTCCTGCGGCCAGATTATGCCGGCAACTGCCAGTGATAATATTATGGTTGCCACAAAAAATATAAGTTATATCATTGTTAATATTATGAAGAATTTTTCTCTGATTGTTACCCAGCACTTCTCTGATGCCCTCAATGGTTTTATTTGCCGCATTGCCATTCATTTGGGAGCACTTTTAAAAGTAGAAGTCAATCATGAGGCAATCTCTTTTCACGGTTTTGATTATATCAGACATATGAACCGGGGCAGCAACATGTATTCTCATGACATCACCCCAAGTGCATTCGTCGGTTATTTGGCTCTTGGCTGCGGCCTTCTTCTTCTTATTTTTGCTTGCATGCAACTCTTTCGTAAAAAAATCAAATCCGGCACACAGGCTTTACTTCTCCCTCATACATTGGGCTTTTCCATATCCTGTTGGCTCTCGTTAGGTTTTATAATGGCTTTACTTCGCTGGCAGCCATGGGGAACACGGATTATGTATCCGGCTCTTGCCATGACCGTAATTATGATTGGAAACCTATTTGATATCATATGCAGAAATATGAAAAAGAAGGGATATATTCTAATTCCTTTCACCATACTTGGTATCCTTTTTGCGATTCCATCCATTACTTATAACATGGAACCTTCCATGACTAATATTGCCGAAGGGTGCTCTGATCGTCTAAGCAGGTATTTTACGTATAACAAGCGTTATGATAGTTATTTGGAATTAACAGATATCTTGGCAGAATTAGAGTCCTCAGAAACTATTGGCGTTTCAATCTCTGGTGATGGATATGATTACCCGCTTTGGCTTACGTTCAAAAAATTTATGCCTCAATGTAAGCTGGTGCATATTGTGTTAGAAACTCCTTCTAAAACGGATGTAAACCCAAAATATATATTAAAAATAGAACGCGGCGAAACAAAACTTGGCGAAACTATGACATATAACAGCCAGCTGTATACATGCGTATTTGTATCAGGCAATAACGAGGATGCTATTTTTTCCGCTTTGTAATTGTTTTTCCAAACAACAGAAAATCCAAAGCAGGAACTTTTTTTACAAGGACAATAACAAGCCATGAAAGTACACTCATCACAATAAACGAGGCCGCCACTACAAGGAGGCCTTCTTTACTGCACAGCTTGTAACCCATTTTGTAAAAACCAAGTATTGTGACAAAACGAAAGTGAAGTACATAAATTTCTAACGTATACTGCCCAATTTTGGATAAAAATGGCACTCTCTCCATATGAATGGTGTCTCTATAATCCCAAAATACGATTTTATTATTATAAAACTGATATATTCCGAAAAAGCACACATAGCACCCCATAAATGACGCAATCATCTGCACTAGTAATTCCATTGTATTATGAACCGTCACCATATCAAAAGCTATTACAAAATATAAATAACCGGCAAAACAAAATGCCCAGAAAATCCAAAGCACAGCTTTTTGGGTTATAATAGAAATCATTTTATTACCGGCTTTACTAAGGGGAATAATATAACGAGTAACAAAGAATCCCGCCAAATAGTAGGGCATATATCGAATTGTAAGATGCGGGCTTAAAAATGTATTGCCGCTTCCGCTTTGTATATAAAAAAATATATATGCAACTAAAACGACTGCCAAAAATTTCCACCATTCCCGAAAACAGTCTGCAAGTGTAACAACGATAGTAACAATAAATAAGGTCATTAAAAACCATAAGCCCCAGTCCAAATGAAACAAAACATCGACAACAGCCTTCAAAGGCCTTATTTTACCACTAAATAGGTTACTCAATAAAATCCATACAAAAAAAGGAACTAAATAGGAAATGGCTCTCTTTTTTAACCGTTCCACCGCAATCTTAATGGAAGACGGTTTTACCGATAATCCCGCCAGATAACCACTAATCATTATAAAAAGAGGCATCTCTACTGTTTTGATTAAATCATAAATATATGGATCCTCTGCTGCATCTACCATATTATTTTTTACAATACAATGCCCTAGCATTACAAGAATAATAGCAAAACCCTTTACTGCATCAAGACTCTTATCTCTTACCTTCATCTGCTTCTCCCTTGTTGACACGCTTCAATAAGTTTTCTGCTGCGACAATAAGTGCTATCGTACCTGCCAGTACCAAAAATTTTAATACTCCTCCCCCAATTACTCCCAATTCCCAATCGAAACGATTTAATAAAAATTCTACTACTGTTTTGGCAACAGTTATAATCAACATATGAAAGCAGAGGATTGAAAGTGTATGCCTTCCTATAAATGCTGCCGCTTTTGTAAAAAAACCAAAATATTTTTCAATCGTCTTACAAAGCCAAAGGATGAAAAGTGAAGAATATATACTATTGTACACTCCGAGCATAACACTCATTCCCCAGTTTCCAACCGATATATTTGCCGAACCGTTCATGTAAGCCGTAATTAAAAATAAAACCATTCCTACTCCCAATAGCCATATGATATAACCTTTTTCTAATAAACCTAAATCTTTTATGAAAAAGCCTGCCAAAAGGAAGCAATAAAACAACCCGATGCTTTCCATGCTCCAAGGGAATAAAATTGGTGATAAGTAATGTAACACAACCGATGCAAAAAGCATAATTACACCAAAAGCACCTAATTTCTGCTTGTTACCTTTTGTTAATCGAATGCTTAATTCGAAAAGTATGTAGCTTAAAAACAATGCTGTCAAAAACCATGTTGGACTATTCAGCATTGTCATAAAGTATACATTACTATCCTGATTCATCGGAAAAAGACAATTCCTAGAATAAATGATTCCTATCAGATTAAAAAGGAACTCCCTGCCGGTGAATGAACTCGTTAAACTTCCTCTGATTATATAAAACAAAAGCAGCAGCCCATTACATACAAAATAAGGAACGAGCAGCCTCCTTGCCTTTTTCTTGACAAAGCCGCCAAAACTTTCTTCTTTTCTTTTATATGTATAGCCTGCCGCAACAAAAAATATCGGAACATAAAACATCCCCCCATAAAAATTAATATAGGGAAGCGACAGGCCTATATGATTCATAAGCACAATAATAATGCCAAAAAACTTTGCTGTATCTACAAATGCTTTTCTGGATTCCATAGCCCTGCCTCCTTCGTTCAACATTAGTTGAATAGTCTTTTTGCCAGTTTATCCGCCATCCGAATTCCGGGTTTTTCTATAAATCTCGCCAGCAGCCAAGAAATTCCTGTGCAAACAGCAATCGTTAAAATATAATTTATTACTGCCAGTATATGATAATTCATTTTATCTTTCAATGCTAAATAAAATGCTGAACTAAAAATACACAATACCGGAAAATGTATTAAATAGAAGCAATATGAAATATTACTGTAAAAATCAAATACTTTATTCGTAAAAATTTTTTGAAGCTGCGGCATTGAGCAAATGCAAAACAGGACTACTCCCCCTGCCAATATATAATATAAAATTACCTTAGGAGGGAAAAATCCATAAAAAGAATTACGGACAACCTCACTATATTCTCCAATCGGCGGATACGTTCCCACTAACAGTGCGCCAAAAAAGCCAAGCCAAAGCAGCCATTTTTGTTTCTGAAGCTTCTCAATCCACTTATAATTATTGTAAAGTAAATCACCGACAACCATGCCGCATATCGGTGCAAGAAAATCACCGCCTGCACATAAGAGTGCACTGACTGCATATACAATATATCTTGCTTTACTCTTGCCAAAGAGCACAAGAAGTGCAGATACAAGCAAACTCCCAAAAAACTCGTAATAAATAAACCAAAGCGGACCATTATAAGCATTTTTTGCATAAAAGAAACAGTCCCAGACGGCTTCTTTTACCGCCGCCATGAAATTCGGTGTAAATTGATTATAATTGCCAAAAAGATCAATTGAATTGGCAGCCGTTGCTGCTTCCATATTTTTGAATAAACCAAGAGACATAAAAATAAAAATCAATAAATTGACAACTAAAATAGGGCCTACTAAGCGAAAATACTTTTTAAAGGCACCCTCGCCAATTCCTCTTTCCTTACCTGTCAAAAAATATTTTCTTGCTATAAAAAAACCACTTAAAATCAAAAATAATCGTACCGTAAATTTACCTGCTAAAATAATGTCAAGCGGTGTACTTCCAATTAAAATTTCCAAATTAGATGCCGTATGCGAATCCGCAGTATTCAAGCTGTAGAAAGCCGGATAAAATGCGTTTGTAAAATGTACATTAAATACAAGCCAAAATGACAATACCTTTATGCCATTTACAAAATCAAGCCGATCAATTTTTTTCATATTTCCTCCCGTAGTAAATCCATAATAAGCAAAAGCGAAACACCTGCTGCCAGCGCAAGCGGAATTACACTTTCCCCTCTGAAAAATGCCGAAAAGGCTATATAAACCAAAATCCCCTGAACAATCGGGATATAAAATTTTTTCATTGTTGTAAAGCCTAGTATAAGTGCCAAAACAGCCGCAAGCATTCCGCTGCGTTCATTCATAAAGGGGGCAAGAAAAGGTATGAGCAATGCAGAAAGCACAAATAATGATAAAATTCTTTTATTTGTATTTTCTTTTTTGTTCATGGCCGTAAGTACACCAAAAATTACCGCTGCAAAGACTACCAGCCAAACTGATGCCTGACTGTATTCCTGCACAAACTCACCCGGTCCAAAGAATTGAAAGATATTCGGATAATTGTAACTTAAAAGCTTTGTCGGTCTGCTCTCAGACAGCAGCCTTTCTGCCGCAAAAATAGAATTAAATATCGGGCATTCCGGCATCGATAACCACTTATTTGTCCAAAAGCCGATAAAAGGGAAGATAAAGCTTATTATTTTTACTTCTTTCCTCAAATACAGCATAATAAATACCGGTAGTACAAATAAAGCATTCATATTAAATATAGATGCTATTCCCAAACTGATTAAGCCCAAATCTGCTTTCTTTCGGAGCGCAAAGCCAACTGCAGCCACTGTAAATAATAAATAGATGGAATCTCCCATCCCCCACATCGCGCTGCCTGCCGTAAGCACCGGAAACATAAGCGTAATTCCATAAGCTAAAAAACTTTTAATTTTGTTGTTAGTAAGGGATAGCACTAGGCAGGCACATATGACTGCTAATACGAAATCTATGAGTGAATAAAAAACTTTTAATTCAATTGATATTAATTCCTGTGACTCATTTACTGTATTTAATGCGGTATAATTAAAAATACTTTCCCGAAGCAAAATTGCCACGACTGTTGTACCCAGCAGTAATAGTAAGTCCAGAGGCGCAAATGAAAACTGTTTCCATTTTATTTCCTTTGTTAAAAAACCAGTGATTGCTTTATCCACGACATACCTCCTCACTGTTCTTAATCCGTTTAAAAATAAAAACTCCATGATCTATCATTAACCCTAAAAA
Source organism: uncultured Roseburia sp. (assembly GCA_964410675.1). Taxonomy (GTDB): domain Bacteria; phylum Bacillota; class Clostridia; order Lachnospirales; family Lachnospiraceae; genus RGIG3040. The sequence continues at coordinate 9,664 of CAYPIB010000012.1, read as the reverse complement.
TAAAATTGCATAAATATATAACGGCACAACATTCGTATGAGCCAAATATATCGTATAACCGGCAAAAGAGCATAAAATCGTTATAATTGGTATATAAAATTTTTTAGGGTCAAAAAATACATATATAATTGAAATCACATCAACTAATATTGCATAACGCTCATGCATATGCGGCAGGAAAAAAACTACCGTCATTGTAAGAAGCATTCCCATGCGGAGCATTAAAACAGTATCAAGCTCATATTGAAATCTGGCAAATAAATATAATAAAATCATTAAAGCACCAAGTGTCAGCCAAATTCCAGCATCGGCATATTCAATCAGAAACGTATCTGTTCCGATAAATTGGTAGACGTTAGGAAATTTGTGTGAAAGCGCATAAATATCCATTGCACCGTCTGCCTGAAAGAAATATACACTAATTAATTCCCAAAATCCTTTTCCTGCCAGCAAAGACGGAATCATTCCAATAACATACATCAGCGGCAGAAACAAGAAATGCTTGAGCTTAATTTTTCCTTTCATCCAAATAATTAAATAAAGCGGCGCTAAAAATAACGTTTGTAATTTAAAGGCAAAGGCAATACCATAAAAAATCATCGCCGGAACCGGACGTTCTTTAAAAAGAAAGTAAAGTGACCATAAAATAAAGCTCGTAAAAATAATATCGCATTGTGCCCACATGGAGCCATTTGTTAAAATAGTCGGAATCATGAGAAATATTCCATACGCTGCAACTGCTAATGTACTATTTTTTTTATATGAATATACAATTGCTAAAACTGCAAATGCTGCTACGAAATCAAAAAATATAGATACTATTTTCATAAGGAGTAATGTATTTAAGTATGGACATATACTAATGCATGATAAAATAAATAAATACGGTGTTGTATAGTCTACATATTCAAATTCTGCACTCAGTCCCTTTATTCCTCCGCCAGCTTCACGAAGCGTTGCTACCCAAGGTTCAAAAAACATTTTGTAATCTCCGGCTACAACATTTCTAAGAGCATATCGCATAAAAAGAGCACTCACAGTCGCCAGTATAAATAACATTACATCAAGCGACTTTATTTTAATGCTTTTTATTTGAAATTCTTTATATAAAACGTTGTTCAACTTTGTTCTCCTTCATCATTTCTTTTTGTGCCGCTGCAAAATATTAAATCGTTTTCATAAAGTCTGCCAATGCATCTTCCCACTGTGCAAAAGAAAAATCAGTCGTTAGCTTTAACATATAATTTTCCAGCACCGAATAAGCCGGTCTTGCTACTGCTGCCTGATATTCAGCCGTTGTAATGGCTTCCACCTTTGTAGGCTTACCAGCCAGTCTGAAAATTTCTTTGGCAAAATCGGCCCAGTTTGTTATTCCCTCACAGGTTCCATGAAATACACCATAATTTTCGGTTGGCAAAAGATAGGCAGTCGCCTTTGCAAGCTCTGTTGTGCTTGTCGGAGTACCAAGCTGATCACGAACGACTCTTACCGTATCATTCGTTTCTGCTAATCTAAGCATTGTCTTAACAAAATTTTTACCGTCCCCATAAAGCCACGCTGTCCGCATGATAAAATAATCCTTTGCAAAAGCCTTCACAAAATTCTCGCCTGCTAATTTAGACGCACCATAAACTCCCTTAGGACCAACCTCATCAAACTCAATGTATGGTTTTGTACCGTCCCCTGCAAAAACATAGTCTGTTGAAATATGAAACATTTTAGCGCCTGTTTCTGTCGCTGCTATACTTAAGTTCCTAGGTCCGACGGCATTGATTTTATAAGCATTATCAACATCTGTTTCACACGCTTCTACCGCAGTATGCGCCGCGCAGTTAATAATGGCATATGGTTTTACTTCTCTGACTAATTCTAAAACCTTATCAATATTAGTAATGTCTAATTCGCCAACATCTGTATTTACAAGCTCTATGTCCGTATTAGATGCATATTCCTTATTAATTGCTCTTCCCAGCTGTCCATTACAGCCTGTAACTATTATTTTCTTCATAATGATTCCTCCATATAGTTTTAATTTCTACCAAATAGTACGTCCACCGTCCAAAAGCACGGTTGCACCCGTCATATACGAGCTTGCTTCTGAAAGCATATAAAGCACGGTTGCGGGATATTCTTCCGGCTTTGACATTCTTCCCATCGGGATAAGATGAGACAGCTTTTGTATAAATTCCTCATCCTGACCATTTTGCAGACTGGCAGGACAGAGAGTATTTACGCGGATGCCCTTTTTCGCCCAGTACACCGCTAAATATTTTGTCATTCCAAGCAGTCCGTGTTTTACAACCGAATAGGAAATCGGTTTAATAATTTGCTCCTCTTCGGGAATTCCTTCCTTGCGGTAAATTCTTTGATCCGGAGATATAATACCATAATCGGATGCCACATTAATAACAACCCCATAACCCTGCTTTTCCATCGCTGTTCCAAAAACCTGGGCACAGAGAAATGCACCGGTTAAGCCAACTGCCATATCATCATTCCATATGGATAAGGGCAGATTGTGAAATTGAATCGCACCCATATTATTGGAACCGCCCTCCATCTTTGGATTATTTGCGGCATTATTAATAAGTCCATAAATATGTCCATATTTATCTAATAAATTATCCCGAATTTTTTCAAGATTGTCCTTTTGGGTAATATCAGCAACAAAAGTTTCAATGGAGGCATTTGGATACTCTTTTAAAAACTGCTCTTTTACCTTTCGTAAATTTTCTTCAAATATGTCAAGCAGCACCGGAATACCGCCCCCCTCTAATACTGCTTGTGCGTGCCTTCTTCCAATTAAACCGGCACCGCCTGTTATGACTACTACCTTATCGGTAATTTTAAACTGTTCAAAAATGGAACTCATGAATAATACCTCCTGTTTCCATAGATTTCCTTATTGCCATTGCCATCGAGAAGCTGACAATTCCCTGTTCCAAAGTAATTGCAGGCTCTTCATCCCTTTGGATACAATCGATAAATAACTGTAACTCCTGAACAAACATATCATTCCGTATAAAATTCTCAAACAAAATTTCTTCTGTCATATCCCGGATTGTTTTAACGGCACTTGATTTTATTAAATCTATAATAATCTGACCATATTCTCCAACTACTTTTACAAACCGGCTCGGCGGACTTTGATAAAAATCAGCATGAAGCGAAACCGGAATGATTCCATCTTTTGATTCTAAGCTTAAAACTGCATCACAATTATCCTCTACATCAATTCCAAGCGCACTGCCCGCACTCCCCACAGCATAAACACTGACAGGCTTTCCAAATAAATAGTATAAGTAATCTAATTCATGTACCAATTGATTGAGTACGACACCACCGCCTAAATCCTTCCTAGCCATATACGTTTCTTTATAATTTTCATAAGTATGCATGGTTGCCAGACGTTCACCAACGACTGCCCGTACTGATAAAATTCTGCCAAGCTCTCTTGTATCTAAGCATGTTTTTAAATACTCAATACCGGGATGGAAGCGATTTTGATATCCGATAAATACTTTTAAATTTTTGTCTTTTATAACTTTTTTAAGTTCTTCAATACCTTCAAAGCTGTCCGAAATTGGTTTCTCCAAAAAAATATGGCATCCCGCATTTGCACAAGCTATGGCACAAGGAATATGGTTTTTAGTTGGATTTGTAATAAAAGCAATGGCAGGCTTATGAGAAAGAGCATCCTCTAAACTCCCAAAGGAGGTAATGTTGAATTCATCCTCTAATGTTATATTTTCTCTAATCTGCATTGTGTCCGAAAAAGTTCTCTTAAGCCCTCTTACCCGATAAGCAAGAATTTGTATTTCCTCACCATAAAGCCTTTTTATATTCCGAAGATGTCTTTGACCGATACTTCCTAATCCAATCATCAATATTTTCATTCTTCTTTTCCATCCTGCTGTTGTTCATTTTTTTGTTTTTCGCTTAAAAGTCTTTCGATTTTTTCTTCATTAATAGCAATTGCCTGTGATAAGGAACGAACTCGTTCGGACATTCTTGACAGCGTCACCGTAAGTGTAAAAATAATCATTAAGGAAAAGCAGAAGCCTAAGAAAAAGATCATATTTACCGGAGCCCAGATGCCAAGTGCAGATGCAACCTTTTCTAACATAATCGGAAAAACATCCAAAATAAGTACAAAGCCGATAGCAATCAACCATGATAATGCATATTTAAGCTCCAAGCTTCTGCGCTTAATCATATTTACAATTGCCAGCAATCCAATAATTAAACATATTGCAATAATTACCTGAATTTTAAGAGTCATCATAATTTATTCCTCCAATCATCCCTTTCACTATTTTCTTAATTTTTCAACTAAAATAGCCAATGTAACTTTAATCATATAATAAACCGACCTGACTGAGGAAATAGAAGAAACTCCCTCTTCCCGCTTTTTCATAACGACAGGATATTCTTCTATTTTTTTACCGGCATTTATAATTGCTACTGCACTTTCCGGCTCCGGATAGTCTTTCGGATAACAATGTGAATAAATCTCCATCACACTTCTGTTAGCCATTCGCATTCCTGACGTCGGATCTGTAATCCGTACCCGGGTAAGAAGCTTAATTAATGCGGAAAAATATCGGATGCCAAAACGTCTAAGCCCCGATGACTGAAAACCTTCTTTTTGAATAAAACGGGAACCAACAAGCATGTCCACATTGTTGTTCTCCATATAGTCACGCATTTCCTCTAAATATTTTGCATCATGCTGTCCGTCACCATCGAACTGAACCGCATAATCATATCCATTTTGAAATGCATATAAGTATCCTGTCTGCACTGCCCCGCCAATGCCAAGATTGATGGGGAGATTTAATACATTTAGTCCTTTTTCCTTGCATATATCAAGTGTATGGTCCTTGGAGCAGTCATTGACAATGATATAATCAAAACTTTTAGCATTTTCTTTAATATCTAAAACCGTTCTCTCTATGCTTTTTTCCTCATTATAAGCCGGAATAATTACTAAGCTTTTCATGAATCATCCTTTCCTACCGCACAAATTGAAAAAGTACCCTAAAGGTGCGCAGTATGTCTGTCACAAAAGCAAATTTAATACCATTTTCCTTCAATGCCCTGTGACCTTCAATTAAAGAATCAATATAGTTTTTCAGTCCCCCTGTACTTGTACTATTACCGCCATAAAACATATTTACAAGCACTTTGGGAATGTAAGCAAGCTTTGTCTCCTTTGTTATGATGCGAATCATAAACTCATAATCAGCAGCAATTTTATACTCTGTCTTATATAGTCCAAAACGAGTATAAACATCTTTTTTTAAATATAATGTCGGATGTCCCGGCATATGCCCAGTTCTTAGAGAGCCCTGGCCCATCCGCCATTTACGTATTATCCTGCCTTTTTCATCTACATAATTTATGTCTCCATGCACACCATCTGCGCCGGTTTCCTTTATTTTATTAATCATTTGACTGAGTATCGTATTGTCTGCAAACTCGTCAAACATGACACCGACAATATCACCGGTTGCCAGTTTAATTCCTTTATTGATTGCATCATAAATTCCTTTGTCCGGCTCTGAAATCCATGTAATGCCATTGGCAAAAAGCTGCTCTGCTTCCTTAATAATCTCAACGGTATTATCGCTGGAACCGCCATCGACAATAATATATTCCAAATTAGGGTAATCCTGTTTTGCTACCCTGTTAATAATCTTTTTTAAGTTCTCACTATCATTAAAAGTTGTTGTAATTACGGATACTTTTAGTGCCATGAAACATCCTCTAGCTTTCTTTTTTTGTAAGATTTTCTTCCTCCAAAAAAACATCCTTATCCCTTAGTGTACAACAAAATTCCAAAAATAGGAACCCACTATATCATACTATACCCCAAATTCCCTTTTTTACTTTCAGTAGATATCGTCTGTTATATCAATTTTTTTCTTATATTAATCAGTAATACCCAGTATTTTGTTGTATAATTTAATATATTCATAAAAACGTTCATTCTTATCAAAAATAATCGCCCTTGCCCTGCATGCCTTTGGTGAATACAAATATTGCTTTGAACCGCCTTCAAGCACTTCAATAACATATTTACAAGCTGCTAAAAGTGCATCAAAATCACCTTGCTTGACGACTACCCCGCAGCTTGAATTTACTGCTTCCGGGCTGCCTCCGGTTGCAAAAGTAATGACCGGTGTACCGCTGGCCAAAGCTTCTATATTGGTAGTCGGAAAATTATCTTCCAATGTAGCATTCACATAGACAACTGCCTTTCGGTACAACTCTGCTAATTGCTCCGTGTTTTCAGTTCTTGTAACCGGCTCTATTGCACCATTCGGATATTTTCTAAGTAATGCCCTCTTTTGTTTTTCATTAACTCCTACAAGGCAAATACGATATCCAGCCGGTAATTGTTTTGCCAGCTTTTCAAAATAAATAAGTCCCTTTCTCTTTTCCCAAATATTTGCCACACCTAAAATAACCTTTTCTGTTTCCGCCTGCTGCTTACACACAAAAGTTTTTAAATCAATTCCATTATAGATTACTTTTACGGGATATGCTTTTAAAAAAGATTTTCTTACCAGCTCGGCAAGCCATTTGCTCGGTGTAACAACTGTTAAGTTTTTTACACCCGTAAAGCATTCCTTTTTTCTGTAAAAAGCTGATTTTGAATTATCCTTAAATAATGCATAAGGATATGCACTTCTATGAATCGGACATTGATGGCAGCCTTCGCTTGTACTCCATTTCCCGCAATTTGCGTAATCGAAATATGCGCAATGTCCGGTAAACGGCCAGCAATCATGGAATGTCCAAACAACCGGTATTTTTTTTTCTTTTATATATGAAAAAAGGGTTTCAACCTGCAAATAAAATCCATGGATATTATGAAGATGGATTAAATCTGGGTTTATTTCATCAAGCCATTCTAAAAAAATCTCAGTCTGTTTCTTAGAACCAAATCCACTCTCACCTTTAAAAAAGTTCTTTAAAACATGGCCGATAAAATCTCTTCCATTTCCAATTTTATAAGTGTCAAGCAAAGAGTCAGCTTCTCCTCTTCCATACGCAATATAAGGCTTATTTCCAGCCTTTTTGTTTATTTGATATAAATCTGCTGCAATGCGGCCTACGCTGCCGGTGCCGCTGACAGTATTTATTTGTACTACTTTCATATTATCAACACTCCAGGCGGATATTAAAATCCATATTATTCTTTCATTATTTTACCCTATCTTGTATCTGTTATCAAGAAAGAGTGTCTGCTTTTTCTCTCATATCCATACAACACATATAAAAAAGTGCAAAAAAAGGACAAAGCATTTTACTTTGTCCACTTTTTTCTTTCATCTGTTCACGTTCTAAACTGCTTCTGTTCCATCTATTGCTTTTACATAAGCACTAAGAATCATATCTTGGATTTTTCCTCTAGTGTTGGAATTAATCGGATGTGCAACATCTCTATATTCTCCGTCACCGGCTTTTTTGCTAGGCATCGCAATGAATAATCCTTTTTCACCCTCGATAACCTTGATGTCATGTACTACAAATTCGTCCTCAAGCGTGATGGAAACTACTGCCTTCATTTTGCCCTCTGCTGCAATTTTTCTCACTCGTACGTCAGTAATATTCATTTTCTTTCCCCCGTATATTTTACTAAATGATGTATCTCTCATTTTTCTCAATAACGATTTTCACATCTCCCTCACCCTTGTGGTAGGAATTAGCTCGAATGGTGTCTCTGCTTTCTACTATACAGTTTTCGATATAGCTATTATCGCCAATGTACACATTATTCAGAATAATGGAGTTTTTGATTGTACAGTTATTACCAATAAACGTATTTTTAAATATTATCGAATTTTCTACTGTGCTGTTGATTATACAACCACTGGAAATTAAACTATTTTTGATCTTAGCACCCACATTATATTTGGCAGGCGGAAGATCGTCTACTTTAGAATAAATATCCGGATACTGCCTGAAAAAATAATCTCTGATTTCAGGTTTTAAAAAGTCCATATTAGTGCGGAAATAATCTTCTACACTAGCGATATTACTCCAATATTCATTAATTTTATAGCCATAAATTCTTTTAAGACTTTTGTACCTTACCAAAATGTCTTTAACAAAATCATGCAAATTTTCTTCCGCACATTTTTCAATCATTTCAATAAGCTGTCTTCTTCGGATAACATAAATGCCACAGGAAATAGTATTTGTCTTTGCAACTAAAGGTTTTTCCTCAAACTCATCGATTCGACTATCTTCATTCATCCTAACAATGCCATAACGATCAACATTAAAATCTTCCGGCATGTCCTTACAAACTACAGTAATATCTGCCTTCTTTTTAATGTGATACTCAAGTACTTTGTTATAATCCATCTTATAAACACAATCACCTGAGCTTATGACTACGTACGGTTCATGGCTGTTTTTAAGGAAGGACAGATTTTGGTAAATTGCATCTGCCGTTCCGAGATACCACGAATTATTCTCGCATGTCACTGTTGGTGTAAATACAAATAGTCCACCCTGTTTCCTGCCAAAGTCCCACCACTTGGATGAGCTCAAATGTTCGTTTAAGCTGCTTGCATTGTATTGAGTAAACACTGCTACTTTTTGAATATGCGAATTTGACATATTACTAAGTGCAAAATCAATACTGCGATAGCTTCCTGCAATGGGCATTGCGCTTATGGCGCGCTTTTGAGAAAGTTCTGCCATTCTATGATTATTACCACCAGCTAATATAATTCCTATTGCTCTCATGTAATATCACCTGCCTTAATTAAAGTTTTGCCGCTTGGAAGATAATTGTCTTTGTAGTCCTCCATAGTAGTAATACCGGATATCACAGAGTTTTTCCCTACTGATATTCCGTCTGGCAGTACACTTTTCTCTCCTATCGCGACTAACCCACTGTTGTAGATATGAGGATCAGTCTCGTTATCCGCTTCTTCTCCAACGCCTAATTTTACATTGTTTCCAATTAGAACGTTCTCGGCAATAATTGCCTTGTAAACCTCACTGCCGCTTCCAATCTCTGTATTATTCATAATAATGGAATCTCTGACAACAGTTCCTGCACCTATTGTTACACCACATCCGATAACAGAATTATATATTTTTCCGAATATCTGGGCACCTTCACTTATAATGCTTTTTTCGACTTCACTATCTGCCGATATATATTGCGGCGGCAGTGTATCGCTTTTTGTGTAAATCTTCCAGTATTCTTCATACAAATTGAACTCAGGTACGATATCAATCAGCTCCATATTTGCTTCCCAGTAGGAACAAAGTGTACCTACATCTTTCCAATAACCATTGTACTCATAAGCAAATATAGGCGCTCCCTTCTGGTGGCAGTACGGAATGACATGTTTTCCAAAATCAAGCGCCGGTTGATTTGCATTCGCATGAAGCGCTTCTTTTAAAGTCTTCCAATTAAAAATATAAATTCCCATCGAAGCAAGATTGCTGCGGGGATTGTCCGGTTTTTCTTCAAATTCTACAATCTGTCGATCGTTATCCGTAATTAAAACACCAAAACGCTTTGCTTCCTCAATCGGTACCGGCATTGCTGCAAGAGTTACCTCAGCGCCTTTTGCTTTATGGTATTCAAGCATAACTTCATAATCCATCTTGTATATATGATCCCCTGATA
>CAYPIB010000011.1:0-36270 GCA_964410675.1 uncultured Roseburia sp. | reverse complement strand
TGAAGAAGAATAGCTGCATACATAGAATTATATTTTTTTCTTACATAACCGAATACGATTCCCATTACCATTGCATATATTCCCTGAACAATATTCGCATGATAAATACCAAATAATATTGCTTGAAGTAGGTTGGCAAGCCAGAATTTACTCGTGGTATTTTCAAGCCACTTTAATGTAATCCCTCTAAAGAGCAGCTCTTCCCCTATCGGTGCAAGAATTATTGTCGTAATAATGCTGATTGGAGTCAGAGCACCAATTCCGCTGCTATGAATTAAATGAGTATAGCCTTCCAATAGATTCGGAGCAGCTTTAGAAAGTATCATCAAAAAACTATAACATAAAGTTTGTAATCCTATGACAAGCAAAGGCATAACAAGTATTGTCAGAGGGGAAAAGCCTTTTAGTGGATTTCCCGGCATTTTCCTGCCTGACGCAAAATAGTACCAAATTGACGCAATAATAGTAGTCATCACATGAACGATAAAAATAACTTGAGTGACTATCTGCATATACTGAGACATAACCGCCGACTGAATTTCTTCCGGGGAGGCTCCGATATTTTGCGCACTGAACTTTACTGTTAAAGCTATGCTCACAATAAATCCTACTGCAATTTGAATCGATAATGCCGCAACAAGCGGAAAAATACATCTTAAACCTTTAAAAAATTTCTTCATAGTCAAAATTACCCCCTACATTTTTTTATTATAATACTTGATAAAGCACTGATAGGAAATTCCAAAAACAACTGCAATAAACCAAAAACAAAAGAAAACTACCTTACTGTAAAATCCCGCAATAAGTACAGCAGCATAAGATATAAGCAGTATTGTGGCAGTAGCTGCTTTTAAAGCCTTACCAGCGATCAATTGATTCCGTTCGTCTTGCTTCTTTAAACGTTCCTCTTTTAAAAGAGTCTCATTTTTCATAACCTTTTTTGACCGCAGCATCCCTATTATACTTATAATAACAATACCAGTCCCCAACCCGGCGTATAAGCCGTTTACTAGTGAATTATCTTCTACAAAGCCAAATACTTCATTTAAAATTGCTATTGTAATCGTAACAATGCCTATAATAATAGCTATAACAGTCGTCTTCATATCTTTTTTCAAATGATTTAAATAATCTTCATTTGTTTTTACATTCTTTGGTAAGCTGTCAAATAAAATCATATGTTTTCTCCCTCCTCATTAAATATAAAAATTTCTTCAATTGACGATTCAAAATACTGTGCTATTTTATGTGCAAGAATAAGAGATGCATTATATTTACCATTTTCCAGAGAGATAATTGTCTGCCTTGTAACATCTACCCCATCCGCCAATTCACTTTGAGTAATCTTATTCTTTTTGCGCAGCTCCTGAATTCTATTTTGCAAAAAACCACTTCCTTTCATAGTACATCATGCTTTACATTTAGAGTATAGTTTACTTTACAATTATTGTCAAGTGTATTTTACATTTTTATTTTTTTGCAAAAAAATACCTGCCGGTAAACTTTCGGCAGGTACTTACAACTAAATTTTATTCTGCTGGTTTTGCATCCTTTTTTCTAACTAAGACACAGCTCACTATTAAAGCTATAATATACATCACAAACGTTACATACAATACTGTTTGATATCCTTGAGGATTAATTAAATTGCCATTGCCATCATCGACAAATTCACCAAAACGATTCACAATAAATGTAGCTAACTGGTTTCCTGCCAGCCCTGCAAATGCCCATGCTGATAATACTAAGCCATGTACCTGGCTGATTGTTTTCATTCCGAAGTGATCTGATAATAGTGTCGGCACATTGCTGAAACCACCGCCATATCCTGCGTTTACAACAAAGAGAAGCGGAATCACTAAAAATGCATATCCATTATCAATACCCTTTGTTAAGATTACTAACCCTGTAAAGGCAATTGACAAACTAAAAATTACTTTATAAACCGTATTTCTATCCTTCAGCTTATCCGCCCATGCAGAAAATCCTAATCTTCCGCCGGCATTAAATACCGCTGTCAGTGAACTGATAATACTTACCGCACCGGCAAGGCCAATTGCTTTCACAATTCCCTTTTCCTGAGATATCAGTGCAAGACCGCAAGTAATATTAATAAAGAACATAATCCAAATTCCAATAAAGGTCTTGTTCTTAAATACGCTTAATACGCTCTTTTCGCCTTCCTTCTTTTCCTGGCTTTCTACCCAGCCCTCAGGCTTTGCAAGCAGTAAATGTCCGATAAACATTAATATAAAGTAGATGACTGCCAATATGTAAAACATATTAATAATTCCAACTTTTTTCTGTAAAAATTCCATAATTGGGCTTGCAATTACTTTAGCCAGTCCAAAACCTGCAACTGCTAAGCCGGTCGCTAATCCCTTCTGCTCCTGGAACCACAGCATTAATGTTTTAACAGGTGATAAGTAACCGGTACCTAATCCGATACCCATAATAACTCCGTAGCACAGAAAAATACCTAACAACGACTTCTGGGATATAAAAAATCCTGTTCCAGCCATACCTACCGCAAAGAATATCGTTGCGATTAAAGAAGACTTGTGAATGTCCTTTTCTACTATATTTCCTAAAAATGCCGCTGACATACCAAGGAAAAATATCGCAATACTAAATGCCCATTCCACTTCACTCTTAGAACGATCAATGTGTTCGGCAATTGCCTCACTCACCAAAGACCAACAATAAACCGTACCAATACTACAATGTAATAACAAAGCAGGAATCGCTGCCCGTATCCATTTATTTTGAATACCTTTCATCTATCTTACCCTCTCTTTTATACATTTTGTGACATTCCAAATCTTATATATGCATATATACTGAATGCCATAAGTGAAATTGTACTATTTCTAATGTAAAATTGCAAGTATAATCTTGTCATTATTTGTACGAATGCTGCACGAAATTGAAGTATACCAAGTTATTCCATATATTACTCATACTGTTTCAAGAAACACATATGTATATATAAAGAAATGATTGAAAAAAGCTATGAACAGTATAATCAATTTCATTAATTTATTAAAAGAACTATTATGGAGTTTTCCAATGCTTTTTATATTGCTTGGAACACATATTTATTTTACATACAAGCTTGACTTTATTCAAAAATGGATTCCAAAAGGGATTCGTCTCAGCTTTTCCAAAACCGAATTAAGCAGTAACGGCATTTCTCCTTTTGCCGCACTGGCAACCGCTCTTGCTTCCACAATCGGCACCGGAAATATTATCGGAATAGCATCCGCTATCGCAATCGGAGGACCGGGAGCTGTCTTTTGGTGCTGGATTACCGGAGTACTTGGAATTGCCACCTGCTACTGCGAATGCTTCCTGTCTGTAAAATATAAAGCTAATCACACCGGCGGACCGATGTATGTCTTAAAAAATGTTTTGCATATGAAAAAAACAGCCATTCTTTTTGCCGTTTTTTCAGTATTGGCATCGTTTGGAATCGGCAGCAGTGTACAGTCAAATTCTATTTACATTGCCATTTCCCATCAAGTTTCCATATCTCCGCATATTATCGGCATAGTAACTGCAATTTCTGCCGGTTTTATTATGCTTGGCGGACTAAAGCAAATTTCAAAAGTGTGTACTTATTTAGTACCCTTTATGACCGTATTTTATTTGGGCGGATGTATTTATATTCTCTTTTTAAATCATGCTTTCATATGGGAAGCTATTTGTGTTATTGTTAAATCTGCCTTTTCCTCTAAGTCCTTTATCGGCGGCATGGCGGGCAGTGCTATTATGGTCGGAATGAGAACCGGTATTTCCAAAGGATTATTTACGAACGAGGCCGGACTGGGTTCCATACCGATGGCCGCCGCTGCTTCTAGCAGTTCATCGCCGATTAAACAGGGCCTTATTTCTATGACCGGCCCCTTTTGGGATACGGTTGTCATTTGCGCAGTCACAGGAATTGTCATCGTCAGCAGTATGCTCAAAAATCCGCTTATGTATATTGGCTCTGGGGACCGTTCTTGCTTTATTGCCTTCAATGCCCTGCCTTTTTATGGAAGTACGATACTGTCCATCTCATTAGTATTATTTGCCTTTGCTACTATTATTGGTTGGTGTTATTACGGCGAATGCAGTATTTTATTTCTGGCAGGTAAAAAAGCTTTGAAAACCTATCAAATAGTTTATATCCTATTTATATATCTGGGTGCTGTTATGTCACTGGATTTTGTCTGGAGCCTGTCTGATTTATTAAACTCTCTTATGGCAATTCCAAACATCATCTCCATCTGGCTGCTGCAAAAGGTTATTATTGCCGAAACAAAAAAACACCTTTAATATTTTATTTCATTACCCTTTTAATCATATCAAGCATTACCTTTATATCAATCGGCTTTGACAGATGACCATTCATTCCACTATCAATTGATTTTTTCATATCTTCATCAAATGCATTGGCCGTCATCGCCACAATGGGAATCTGCTGGGCATCCTCTTTATTGACCTTCCGGATTGCTTTTGCTGCTTCCAGACCATTCATGACCGGCATCCTAATATCCATAAGAATCATATCAAAGTAATATGCTTCCTTTTCCTCATATTTTTCCAAAGCTTCCAGACCATTGAAGGCAGTTTCTACAACAAGACCCTGCATTTCCAAAAGGGCCTGCGCTATCTCAATATTTAGGTCATTGTCATCAACGAGTAAGACGCGCTTACCAATCAATTTTGATTCATCCAGCTTGTCCTCTTCATCCTCCACATAGTATTCCGGTATTCCCTTTTCCATTGAAATCTGAAAGAAGAAATTGCTTCCCTGTCCCAAATTACTTTCCAGTTCCAATACTCCATCCATTAAATTCACTAAACTGCTGCTGATTGCAAGTCCTAAACCGGTGCCTCCGTATTGTCCGGAAACATCGTCATCAGCCTGCTCAAAAGAATGGAATATTTTGGTTTGGTTTTCACTGCTGATACCAATACCCGTATCCTTCACTGAAAAGTATACTAAAGTCTCCGTCTTCGTCTCATTCACCTGATTTACCGTCAATGTCACCGTTCCGCCATCAGGCGTAAACTTGACGGCATTTCCAAGTAAATTAATAAGAATCTGATTTAAGTGAAGCATATCGCCTACGACCCAGTTATGTATAAGTGAAACCTCTAAATTAAATTTGAGATTTTTAGCCTGAACCTGTGGCGCAATCAAGTCAACAATACTATTAACAGCTTCATTTAAGTTAAAGTTATGATAAGCAAGTCTCATCTTGCCGCTTTCTATTTTAGACATATCTAAAATATCATTGACCAAACTGAGAAGGTAGCGGGATGACTGTTCTATTTTCTTTAAGGACTCCTCTACCTGATCCGGCTCTTCCTTTTGTGCCAATGCGATTGCTGCCATTCCCATAATGGCATTCATCGGAGTACGCATTTCATGTGACATTCTCGATAGGAAATCTCTTTTTGCCCGGCTTGCCATATCATATTTTTCTTTGTTGCAGTTTGTTTCTATAATTTTAGTAATCTTTTGAATTTCATTTCTTTCTTCCTCTGTCCATTCCGGGGAATCCTTCTTTTGCACAAAATTAATGGAGCCAATATATTCACCGTTGTCAAACATCGGCACATTAATACCCTTTAATGTATTGTGCGTAAAAAAGAATTTCTTTTGTACTTCATTCAGTTCTAAAAGATTAAAATATTCTCTTGCTTCATTGTCCAGTGTTTCCAGTATACCCGCAAATTCTTCGGCACTAAAATGATTGACGAACTTCTTATCATTACTTCCCTTCAAATCCTCCCATATAAAATTGATATAAGAGGTTTTAAAGTCTCTGTCAACCATAACCATCGTTATCGTTTCTGCGTCAAAATATCTTCCCAGTTTTGTAAACAGTATCGGTATGATATTATTAATATCGCCGCCCTTATCAAAGAAATTAAATACTATTGACACGATACTTAATGTTTCTTGATAGGGAACGCTGGCAATTTCATTAATACTTAAATTTCCCAGTCCACTCAGCTGTGTACTCGTCAGCTCCTCATAAGCAACAAAATGGTTATTTCCATTCCCATTCTTTTTTGCAAATTCCAGAGCCATTTTTACTTGTGAAAACAATATGTTAAAAACAGACCTTTCTTTTTTTGTTTCGGTTATGCCTCCTGTAATAGAAAGGGTAAAATTGATGCCCGTGTATAAGCCCTGCACTTGTTTTTGTAAAATCTTTAAATCCTCTCTTACCTGTCTGGCTGAAATACCTTCAAACCATAATAAAATTTCATCCCCTCCGGCACGTATTGCCACTACCCTTTTCTCCCGTATCTCGTTTATCCTTTGGATGTATTCTGAAATCAGCTTACCGATTTCCTCGAGTATTGTATCACCAAACACCATTCCATACGTCCCATTTAACTCATAGAAATGATCAATATCAATTAATGCCAGACAGCCGCTTGCCTCATGCTCGAGAGCCTCCAATATAACACCTTCGCCATAATCATACTTTAATAAGCCGGTAACAGAATCAACCCGCTGCAGTTCAAGTGCCTTTAATTCTGCCTCTTTCTTTTCATTGATATTCTGAACACTGCCAATCAGCTTGGAGCGCTTTCCGTTCATATCATAGATTACCTTGCCCTTTAGCAGTACCCACACATAAGGGGCATCCTTAGACACTCGTGCTTTAATCTCTTCTTCAATGTCACTTTCTGCCTTATTAAACAGCTCTAATGCCTTTAAGCGGTAATATGGCTGAAGCATTTTGCTTTCCATCAGCCATTCATCCCAGTCCTGAACAAACGAATCGTTTAGATTCTGGTTTTCATTATTAAAATTAAGAAGTTCTATTGTATTATTAGCAAAATCACATGAAAACAATACATCAGTACTGCTTTGCAGTGCTATTTTATAACGTTCCTTTTCCTCGATAAGATTATACTCATTTTGTTGCTGCACTTCAGTTAAATGCTCTACTACCTCAAATAGTTCATCTATTTCTAAAATATTAGCCTTTTTGTATTCTCCCAGCTTTGTTTGGTTATCTGACCTGATGCTTTGTGCCAAATTCGTAATTGGTTTTATTAAACGTCTTACTAAAAAATAAATTGCGGCCGCACTAAATAAAAAAGCAATTAATATCCCAAGCGAAAGACTGATAACGATATCTCGTCCAACACCGAATATTTTGTCATATTTCTGGACTCCGTAAACAATCCACTCTTCGTCAGCAAAGGGAGAGCCTGCTTCATATAAATCTAAATCCATCGAATAAACAGCCAGATTTTCCTGCACACCTTCGATTTTTTCATTTATCGAATATAGATTATCATAGTTCGTCTCTTTAAAATCGTCCTGCTCTACCCTTGATGCAATATGACCAGCCGCCTGACCAGTCGCGGCGATTGGCTGTAAGTCTCCGTTTGCCTTATACTGTGCCAATAAATATCCGCCAAAGTCCTCATCACCTAAATCCTTTGCAGGCAGCATCCCCTGAAGATGATCTAAGGATACTTCGATGCCTATAACACCATATACCGTGCCATCATGATATACGAGCGGAACCGAATACGTCATCATTTTATAATTATCTCTATTCGATTCTTGTTCTAATGAAAAAAGTTTACTCCAATAGCCTAAATTCATAGACTTCGTATGAGGATTCTCCATACCGGCCTCTAAAGGCCGATAAAAAAAATTGTCCGCTTCTCGTTCACCGCTGTTTAATACCTGGATTTGGTATTTCCAATAAACAGCATGGGGAATATTTAAGGACTCCGCAAGCTCCCGGCTGCCTCTTTTTATATAAATATCATCATATGCATTCGAATTAACATATGGCTCAGAATCTCTAAAATATACACCATTTAAATTATAATAGTCACTATTCCCATCCGGATTTCCTAGCACTACAAAGCTTCCGGTTAATGTATCCCTTAAAAGCACTGCTAAACATGATTCCGATATTTGCTCAATAAATTCATTTTGCAAAGTTTCATTTCTTAGAAACTGTTCTACTGTTATATTATTTTTCTCTAATTCCTTTCCCATCACACTGTTAATTTCATCTAATATCTCTGAAATACTGTCTTTATTTTGCTCCATATTACTTTTAACAATTACATTTCTTGTTTCAACCGACTTTCGCAAAAAATCTACTGCATAATCGGAAAGCTTTGTCATACTATTGCTGAATATAATGGATGCACCTGAAATAACTGCCTGCAAAAGAATAATTAAAACTAATGGTACCGTAAACATTCTTAAAATAGTTCTTTTTTTCAAATTTTTCCATCCTTTTCTATATATAAAATTATTTTTATATATTTACTTTTCGTCAAGTTATTATAACATATTCCTTATATTTTTACACATAAATAAAAAGACAAACAGCGAATACATCGTTATTTGTCTTTTATTGCATTCAATCAGAATATTTTTTATTTTTATACAAATACTATGCCCATACAAGATTAAAGGAGGTTATCTCGATGAACCAAAAAGATGATACTGCTTCACTTGCAATGAATACCCTAGATGATATTCCAACTCCAAGCAACAATGCAAAAGACATTGTCGGGCTCGTTAAAAGCAGCGGCCGTGTTGACGGCTACCAGCTCTCCGATGGAACACTCGTTTCGAAAGAACAAGGTGTACAGCTCGCAAAAGAAGGCGGTATTAATGGTGTCGGTATTGCCCATCGCAACGGTAATGAATACTTGAAATCCATACCGGACGGCACTGAAAATAATAACCTAAGCAATCTGCCATCTGTATCTAAATAAAGAAACAGTCAAATGTCACACAACCAGGTCTATATGTTGTATTGTTCCAACTTCTCCACTCTCTTTTAAATAAATGCCGGTACTTCTGACAATGCCATTTGTCTCATTTGTATCGGCATTATTTAGTGAAAACTGGGTTTGGGCATAATCAAGATAAATAGCACCTACACCGGCTTCTTTTAAACTAATCAGTCTGTCTTTCCCTGCTTCATCCTTCGTCCAAATTTTTAAATCATCAAATACTGCATCGGCTTCGTCAATCCAGCCATTTTTATCCTTATCATATTTGGCTAAATCTTTAAAACCATTTCCCGACTGGGTTCCAAATAGTTCGTTCCCATCATTTATTTTGCCATCATTATTTTTATCAAGCGCCAAAAAGCCGCTTCCTTGTCCGGTAAAAGAAACATATTCTTCTTTACCATCAGCATCCAAATCAAACAAAAACTTCTGTTCACTAATATTTCCCACATTTCCTTCTAAATTTATGACAAGCGGATCGGTCACAATATAGTCTTCCTGAATAAAGCTTTCATACTTCGCACAAAATGCCCGTGACATTTCTACACTGACACCAAAATTAATTTCTCTGCCATCAGCCGTTTTTACAATACCATTTGCCTGATATGCCGTATTTTCCACCTCACAGAAAAAGGAAGAGGTCACAGTGGTTTTTGTCCATCTCGTTAATCCGGGCGTGCCTGCTCCGCTATCCCTACTAATTCCAGATGTTTGACCGGCAGCACCTGCACCTGAATATAAATGAAATGAGCTTCTACTATCGATTTGCAGTTTGTTTGTTTCACTTGCATACGAAGAGTGTTTTCCACCCTTCTTTCCTTTCAATGCTTCAAGCATTCGTCTTAATACTTCAAGCATCATCTCTTCTTTTGATTGTACACGTCTTTCTTCTTCTTTTTCTACCTGCTGATTTTTCTTGCTTTGTTCTAATTGCATTTCTGCCCATCGTTTATTAGCCCGATTTCTACGTTCCTTTTCTTCTTCCTCCAAACGGGTTTTATTCTCCTTTAATTGTTCCATCAAAGTTTTTGACTCTTCTGAAAGTTCCAGAGTTACTTCTTGATTAGATTTCGTAATTAATTCAGCCGTCTGCTTTTCAAAATAGCTGGAATAAATCCGTTCGGATTCCATTGTGACTGCACTGGATCCAATTCTCATACATTTTCCCTCCTTGGATACTAGCTAAGTGAATATAATCCACCCATAATTAACCGCAGCAAGGTACTTCCATGTACCTTATCTGATATATCGGCACTTTTTTCTAATATTCCAAGAGTTCAAAGTATGATTTATTACTATTATTCAGCATTGGAGATATAAATCTTATATTCCTTTATTTTCTGTGCATTTAGTTTTTTAACTTGCAAAGTTTCTGCTTCCTCTGCTTCCTTTGCTTTTATTTGTTCTTCTATCTCTGATATCTGTTGCCGTAACTGTGCTGCTTCCTCTTCCTTGCCCTCTTTATCAGCTTCTTCGGCCATATTCTCTAATTCTAACCGGGAAATGTCAAGCTGTGCTTTTTCTGCTTCCGCTTGTTTTTCCTGCTGATCGAGTTGTTCTGTCATTTCCTCTAATTCTTCTTTTTCTTTCTGTAATGCCGCTTCCTTTTCTGCCTCATTCTCTACTATACTAACTTTAATTTCCTCTGGCTTACCGGACGTTGTGGATGCCGAATTTTGCGTATCATCATTAATATTTGATGAATTTGTTGCTAAAGTAATGAAAATGATAACGACAAGAAAAACTGAAAATAGGATTACCCAAAAAGATGTCTTTTTGTAATTTAAAATATTTTTTATTCTCATTTTTATATTTCCCTCCCCAAATGCCAATGGCATACTAATAAACCGTTTTCCTGCTGCAAAACCTAACAAAGATGCCGAATACTCTTTTCTAATATCCCGCTTCATCTGTCTTATCACACTTTCATCACAAGACATTTCCATATCCTGACAGCTCAGTGTAAATGCTAACCATACAAGCGGGTTAAACCAATGTATGGCAAGAGCTAAAATTCCCATCATCTTGAAGACATAATCAAACCGTTTTATATGCGTTTTTTCATGTAATATAATATATTGCCGCTCATGTTCAGATAAAACTGCCGGTAAATATATTTTGGGGGAAACGATACCGGCAACAAAGGGAATCGTATAATAAGTTGTACAGTAAACATTGTCATAAAGCTTAACCGCACCCTTCAATTTTGATTGAAACTGTATATAAGATGTAATATTATATAATAATAATAAAATAATTCCAATCAGCCAAACGATTGTTAAATCGGACACTTTACTTATAGCAATCGGACCCTCTGCATTTTGCATCACCTCTGCCAACGCCGCCCCTGACTGAAATTTTTTAGCTGAATTTGACAAATTATCGTTTATTTTATGCAAACCAAATATGCTAAACTGACTTTTAATCGTAAAAGGACTGAGAAGCCTAAACAGAACGACACCCCAAAGAGTGTATGAGAATATTTTCGGTGCCCGCTTTAATAATAGTCTTGCAATTAAAATTGATAAAATGGCAAGACTCCCCATATAGCTCATACGTAAAACTTGGAAAAATAAAGCATCCAACATATTCTCACCCCCTGTGATCTGCTATTAACTGTTGAATTTCTTCTACCTCTTTGCTGCTTAACTTTTTTCGCTTTGCAAAAGCTGCAATAAACTTTGGCAGTGATCCGTCAAAATTCTCCGCTAAAAATGCCTCTCCCTGCAAAGCCCTTAGCTCCTCCCTCGTTATAAGCGAAGTCACAATTCCGTTTTCATTTTGAAAAATTCCCCGCTGGCAAAGACGGCGCAGCATCGTATATGTAGTGGACTTTTTCCAGCTTAATTCCCGCTCGCATATTTTAACAAGCTCTCCTGATGCCACCGGTTCATTCTGCCACATAATCTTCGCAAAACGCATTTCCATGACCCCTAATTTATGTTCCTCCATCGCAAGACCCTCCTATGGTTTAATGCCTTTAAACCTAACTTTAGTTTAACACCGTTAAACCACCCTGTCAAGATAAAAAAAGTACCGGTTTTTTATCCGATACTTTCATCTGCTGCTATATGTGAATTAATTCTTTCTTCATGTGAATGTGCTCGCAATATTCTTCAAAGTAGGGAGCACCTTCTTCAATATACCCATTTTTCTTATAAAACTCTTTTGCTCTCGTCTGGGCAGACAATGAAATGCGCATCCCGCCCTCACCTGCAATCAATTGCTCGGCAAGATGCAGCAATTCTTTGCCAAGATGCCTGCCGCGGTATTCTTTCACAATGGCGATTCTGCCAAGCATATATTCCCGCTCCTCTTTTCCTTTAAAATAGCGAAAAACTGCAATGGGTTTGTCATGATAATAAAGCACTACATGATTAGCATAAGGATCAATCTTATCGAACTCTTCGTGAAACTTCTGCTCCTTGACAAAAACTTCTTCCCGAATCCATTTTGCATCATCACTTAAATAATTGGTTTTTATATACGTTGTTTGCACTTTAGCCTCCATTCTACTAAATCTCCATTTACTTTCAGATATAAATTTGTTATTGTAAATTTAACATATAAATAAGGTGGAAATTAATATGAAAAAAATATCTTCAGCACTTTCTATTGCATTTTTAATTGCAATGATTTTGACCGGATGCAGTACCGATACTCCTGTATCAAGCGTGGATGATATTCCAGAATCATTCATGATTGAAACAGAAAACTATTTTGACTATCAGTCTGGACTTGAATGCGCCGCATTTGCATCTGCATTTGTCTTACGACATTACGGAGAAGAGGCAGATGGAGTAACGCTTTATGAAAACTATCCCGGAAGGCTTGAGCAGGGCGGTGTTTCACCATATGGGATCGAAACATTTTTTATTGAGCGCGGTTATGAAGCCCGTTTTATTACGGATGGAACGATTGATGACTTAAAAAGAGAACTTTTAAAAGGAGCACCTGTCATTGCTTTTATTCATGTTGAGGAGCCATATGAAAATCCACACGTAACCCACTACATTCCAATCGTTGGATATGATACTAAATATTTCTATTTTGCTGAAAGTCTGCCTGGTCTTTCAATTAACACAGATAAGGAAGACCTTCCTTACAACCGGAAAACTAAAATAGAAAAGTTTGAACGTTTATGGCAAAATATCGACGCTACATGGGAAAATCCATATTTTAGTATTACTAAAGTTTCAGATTCATAACAAAACAAGACTGCCCGCTTGAAAGACAATGAAGGTTACAATCCAAGCTACAGCCAGTTGAAAGAATGCTGTGAATATCATCCACTTTGTACTTCCTGACTCTCTTTTAACTGTTGCAAGAGTGGCTGCGCATGGAATGTAAAGCAGACAAAACAGCATGAGGCAAAAAGCATTTAACGGTCCGAAGCCGATGGCAGATAGTGTCTCAACCATTGTATCCATTCCGGCTGCCGAAGTAATATTTGGTACACTAAAAAGTACACTGCAGCTGGATACTACTACTTCTTTGGCAGATATGCCGGCAATTAATGCCACCACAATCTGCCAAAATCCCAAACCAATCGGTTTAAACAGCGGAACAATTGCCTTTCCAAGAATAGCACCAAAGCTGTCTGCCATTCCGGCTGCATAGCCATTTCGCCCAAAATTCAGAAGGAACCACATAATAATTGATGCTATAAATATCGTAGTGCCCGCCTTTGATAAATAATCCTTCACCTTTTCCCAAACATAAATAAATACTGTTCTCGCACTTGGTGCTTTATACTCCGGCAGCTCAATCAATAGATAATTATGACTTTTCTTTTTATCAATCAAATGCAAAACTGCCGCTGTTAAAATAGCAACAACTAAGCCGATAATATACATGGAATATGCCGCAAGCATCGCATTTTTACCAAAAAACATTCCGGCAAATAAAATATAAATCGGCAGCTTGGCACTGCAGCTCATAAACGGAGTAATCAACATAACCTTATAGCGGTCACGTTTGTTTTCCAGTGAACGTGATGCCATAATTGCGGGAACAGTACAGCCAAAGCCTAAAATCATCGGAATAAAAGCTCTCCCGGAAAGTCCAAGCTTACTCATAATCCCTTCCATGACATAGGCAACACGTGACATATAACCGCTGTCTTCTAAGAAAGCCAGTGCCAGAAAAAGGATAAAAATATTGGGCAGGAATGTTAATATTCCGCCAACACCGGCAATAATACCGTCCAGTATTAAAGAGGACAGCAGTTCACCGGCATGAACCGCCGCAAGACCCCTTCCTATCAGCTCAGAAAATTGCTCTATCCCTACTTCAAAATATTCCTTTAGCCAATCACCGACCGTAAATGTCAAAAAGAATACCAGTGCCATAATACCAAGAAATATTGGAATTCCCCAAACACGATGGGTTAATAATCGATCAACCTTTTCCGTCATCGCCTCCTGGCGATTTTTATTAACCAAAACCTCTTCAATGATTTCTTCAATAAAATCATATTTTTCATTAATAATATCAGATTCGTAATTACGGTCGAGCACCTCCGGCATGTCCAGCGGACAGCACTCTGTAATTTCCTGATCCTGCTCTAACAGCTTAATAGCATGCCATCTATAGTTTGTAATTTCAGGATATTTCTTTTTCAATTCAGTAATAATAATATCAATTTTATCCTCAATTTCATCACTGTATACCATGGCATACTCCGAGTGATGATCATGCTTATGGCTGGAGGAATATTTATGCTCGTGGATTAAATTATCCGGATTGCAGGAATCCTTATGATGCGCAGCCGCATGAATTAAAATGTCAAGTCCGGTACGCCTTCTTGCCGAAACCGAAATTACCGGTATTCCCAACATCTCCGGCAGACGGTGTGTATCGATTTCCATCCCTCTTTTTTCCACAATATCCATCATATTGAGTGCCAATATAACCGGTTTTCCAATTTCCAAAAGCTGTAGTGTTAAATACAGATTTCTTTCTAAGGAGGAGGCATCTGCCACATCTACTATAACATCCACTTCATTACTTAAAATAAACTGCCTGGAAACCTGTTCCTCCATTGTATAGGAGGTCAGGCTGTATGTACCGGGCAAGTCTACCAGCTTAATATTCAGACCATGATTGTGAATTGCTCCTTCGACCTTCTCAACCGTAACCCCTGGCCAATTCGCCACCTTTAAATTAGCTCCTGTATATGCATTAAACAACGTTGTTTTACCGCAGTTTGGATTTCCGATAAAACCAATTGTCATATCTTCTTTCACTTAGCACACCTCACTTTAATATTTTTGGTAATATTGCGTCCAAGTGCAAATCTGGTGCCCCGTACCTTTATAATTTGTACTCCTTTATTTTTGCTGTTCAATATTAAAACAAGTGTTCCAAATGTCATTCCAAGTGCCTCAAGTCTTTTTTCTATGTGCAGCGGAAGACTGATTTCTTCAATACTGTAGCTTGCTCCAATTTTTCCTTCGCTTAATTTCACGCGTGTTCCTCCTAAAAACCATTTAAAATGGCTTTGTGTATTTTTATTATTACATTGTAATATTTAAAAATCAATAACATTGAATAATTTCTTCTTTTGTTGCAGAAAATATATTAAGTAAATTGTGAATTAAATAACAAGATAAAAGAAAGGATAATAAATAATGGATGATAGTAAAAAGAAAGACCAGCTAAAAAAAGAAACGTTAGAGCCTAAAAATGTGAATCCTATGAGTGCTCAAAATATTTTTTCAGATGTACTCGGAAGTTATACGGGAATTCCGGAAGATGGGGGGCAGCCGACTCAGGATGCTGATGATTTGTAGATAATAGAAGGACAAAATAAGGCGTCATAGTCTATATGAACTATGACGCCTGTTACTTGAATCCTACATATCAAGCTGATGGTATGGTATTGTCTTATCTTACAGTCACTCTAATTGCTTTACTAAGTCCATTTTGTGCATATACATATATTGTGCATTTTCCCTTTTTTCTAGCCCTTATCTTGCCTTTGGCAGATACGGAAGCTACTTTAGAATCTGATGTTTCATATCGAAATGCCTTCGTATAGTTTTTCAGCTTCTTTCCATTTGTACCAACCAGCTTTGCTTTAATGGTTTTAGTCTTTCCCTTTTTTAAGGTCAGCTTGGATATATTGACTGTCAGCTTCTTAGCGTTATCGTATTTACCGCCGGTTGTTACAGAATATATATTTTGTGATACAGAAATGAATTTCTTTTCTCCATTTACGAGGCGGTATGCTTTTACTTGATACTGGTAAAATGTTTTCTTAGATAACTTCTTGTGAGTGAAGCTGACTCCCTTTGTTGACGCTTTTATTTCGGTCAGCTTTTTGCCTCGTTTGGCTCCATAAACAACATAGCCATCAGCCCCATTTACTCGCTTCCAACTAAGCTTATTGCTTGTTTTACTTGCTTTTGCTTTTAATTGTAAATCCTTATATGTTGCTTTCTTTACATCCTTTACAGCTGTCGGAATCGCCTCCCATACTGCATAGACTGTCGTTGCTCCGGTAAAGGTATATGCACCTCCTGCTTTTACTTTTGTTCCGCCGGCACTGCCGACTGCCCATTCCTTAAAACGTTTGCCGCTTGGGG
Organism: uncultured Roseburia sp.; assembly: GCA_964410675.1. GTDB lineage: Bacteria > Bacillota > Clostridia > Lachnospirales > Lachnospiraceae > RGIG3040. Next base: position 19,891 of record CAYPIB010000011.1, on the reverse strand, counting down.
CGGTAAAGCTGTTTTGTGGTAAGGTGAATGTTTTTCCTTCTGTTGCCGTTGCTCCCGCCATCTGACCGGTTCCGCCATTGGCATTGAAAGTGATGGCATAGGTTGCTACTTTTTCCGGGACTATCTCCCATACCGCATAGACTGTTGTCTCTCCGGTAAAAATATATGTTCCGCCTGCTTTTACCTTTATTCCGCCGGGTCTGCCGACTGCCCATTCTTTAAAACGTTTCCCGCTTGGCGCTGTAAAACTGTTTTGTGGTAAGGTGAATGCTTTTCCTTCTGTTACCGTTGCTTCTGCCATCTGGCCGGTTCCGCCATTGGCATTGAAAGTGATGGCATAAGTTTCTGGAATCTTCTCCCATACTGCGTATACTGTCGTTGCCTCTTTAAAGATATAAGCTTCTCCCGCTTTTACTTTTTGTCCTTCTTTACTTCCAATTGCCCATTCTTTAAACTGCATGCCGCTTGGGGCCGTAAAGCCATTTTGAGGTAAGTTAAATAGTATTTCTGATATCGCCGTTTCCTCCCCCATCTGGCCTACTCCGCCATTGGCATCATAGGTGATGGTGATTAGAGCCGGCTCCCATACTGCATAGACTATTGTTGCATTTGTAAAGGTATAAGTTCCTCCTGCTGCTACCTTTTCCCCGTCGGCACTGCCGAGTGCCCATTCCTTAAATTGTTTGCCGCTTGGGGCTGTAAAGCCATTTTGTGGTAACGTAAATTCTTTTCCCTTTATCGCTGTTCTCGCCGCCATTTGGCCCGTTCCACCATTGGCATAATATGTGATAGCATAGGTTGTTATCTCTTCCGGTATTGTTTCCCATACCGCATAGACCGTTGTGGTTCCGGCAAAGGTATAAGTTTTTCCTGCTTTTACTTTGTCGCCATTATCACTTCCGATTGCCCATTCTTTAAACCGCATGCTACTCGGAGCAGTAAAGCCATTCTGCGGTAAGGTAAATACTTTTCCCTCTGTTGCCGTTGCTTCTGCCATCTGGCCGGTTCCGCCATTGGCATTGAAGGTAATCGTATAGGTCGTTACTTCCTCTGAATTTTGTTCCCATACTGCATATAAATCGACTATAGCACCGTCCACTGCACTTAAGTTTTTAACAGACTGCTCATCTGCATATAATACTGCGCCGTCTTCTGCATCCGACCAGCCTTTAAATGTATAGCCTTCTCTTGTAAACGGATTCGCATCTAATTTCTGCTCTTTATCGTATACTAAGCCGTTTTGGATTTCAGTTACTGCTGTTCCGTCATTTTTGTTAAATTGAATTCTGTATGTAATCGGCTCCCATACCGCGTATATTGTTGTTGCTTCTGTAAAGGAAAATTCTTCTTCTGCTTTTACTTTTTCCCCCTCTTTACTGCCGATTGCCCATTCTTTAAAGCGCATGCCGCTCGGAGCGGTAAAGCCATTTTGAGGTAAGGTGAGTAATTCTCCTTTGTTTACCGTTGCTCCGATCATTTGGCCGGCTCCACCATTGGCATCATAATTTATCTCATACGAAGTAATCTCAAGATTAAAAGTGGCGCTCTTATTCTTACCACATTCATAAGTATAACTTACCACCTTTGATGGATCTGCCACTGTCAATTTATTGTCTGACAGCGTTGCATTTTGGAGGTCACTTGCCTTGCTTGCATCAAAACCAGACAGCTGAGACAAATCTATTATGTTGCCACTTGATAGCAATACCGGAGTTTTACTATCAGTACATTCAAACACGTTTAAACGCGTATTACTTACATCAAGACTGCTTAATTTAGTGGAAGAACAGTACAAAAGCTCCAAAAGAGTATTCTTACTTACATCAAGACTACTTATCCTCGTGTCAGTACAGTGCAATAATGTCAAATAAGCATTCTTACTTACATCAATGTTGCTTATTCCCGTTGAAGCGCAGTATAATACTTGCAAATCTACATTCTTACTTACATCTAGATTTTCTATATTTGTTTTACTACAGTCTAATTGTTCCAATTTAGTATTCTTACTTACATCAAGAATACTTATGTCTGTTTTACTACAGTTTAATTTTTTTAAATTTGTGTTTTTACTTACATTAAGACTACTTATCTTCGTGTCAAAACAGGTCAATGTCTCCAATTTAGCATTATTACTTACATCGAGACTGCTTATTTTCGTGAAAGAACAGTTCAACATTTGCAAATTAGTATTCTTACTTAAATCAAGAATGTCTATACCCGTGGTTAAGCAGTTCAACAATATCAAATTATCATTTTTACTAACATCTAAGCTGGTTAAGTTTAAATTAGTTTGACAACTAAGTTGTTCAAGCCTTTGAAAATATTCAATTCCTGTCAGTGAGGTAACGCCTTTACCAATTACATTTATCTCTGTAACCTTCTCCATCTCTTCCTCAGTTAACTCAGCATCCTCTCCAAAAGCCTGTTCGAGCAAATAGTTTCGGAAAGCCTCATCGGGAAAGTTAGTCGCATCAATAGCAACTGGAATAAGCTCCCAAACCGCGTATATTGTTGTTGCTTCTGTAAAGGAAAATTCTTCTTCTGCATTTACTTTTTGCCCCTCTTTACAGCCAATTGCCCATTCTTTAAAGCGCATGCCGCTCGGAGCGGTAAAGCCATTTTGTGGTAAAGTGAATGCTTTTCCTTCTGTTGCAGTTGCTTCATCCATTTGGCCCGTTCCACCATTGGCATCATAGGTGATGGCATAGGTTGTTATCTCTTTCGGAATTGTTTCCCATACCGCATACACCGTTGTGGCTCCGGTAAAGGTATAAGTTCCTCCTGCTTTTACTTTGTCGCCGTTATCACTTCCGATTGCCCATTCTTTAAACTGCATGCCGCTTGGCGCTGTAAAACCATTTTCAGGTAAGGTGAATGCTTCTCCTTTGTTTGCCGTTGCTCCTATCATTTGACCGGTTCCATCATTGGCATCATAATTTACCTCATACGACGATATTTCGTTCTCCGCTTGTACTGTTTGACCAAAATTAAAGATTCCCCCTACTACTAAAAGCATGAACAGTATCACTCGATATCGTTTACCCATAGCACATCCCTCCGTTTTTAATAAGAATTCAAGTTCTTTTACTCATCCTAAAATTAAATTTATTTTATATAGTCCGCCGCCTGTACAAGATTCTTTTACCCAAAATACCGGCCGTTACCGGTTCCTGAAAAATAGCAAATTATAAAAATTCCCCTTCTTATACCAAATTTCCAACAATTATGTAATTACAGGCTTTTCCCTAGCTCATATGCCCTTTTGAGACCGGATGTCTTTTTCATTGCTCCTTTTTGATTCATGCCAAAAACAGTAACAATGCCTTTATTCTCCCATTCAAGATAAGCACAAATTTCCTCAAACATTACAATAGCCGATTGGTATACACTATCAGATGCAGAATTCAATAACAGCGCTGCATTTTTAATTGTAAAACCCTTTCTTGCTCTGGCATACAATCTGTCAATCACACACTTAATTTGTGCACTTACAGAAAACCAATAAATTGGGGATGCAAAAATAATCATATCGGCACCGTCAAGCGTGTTTAAAATATCTTTCATATCATCCTTCTGAACACATACTCCATCATGTGAAAAACAGTATTCACAACCACCACATGGAGCCACCACTTTATCTGCAAGGCTTATTTTAACTACCTCATGCCCTTGCTCCTTTGCTCCATCCATAAAAGCATCTGCCATAATCTCAGTATTTCCCTCTTCTCGTGGGCTTCCACATATTACTACCATTTTCATTTTATTTCCTCCTTTAATTTTAGTATATTATATTTATATCTGTTTGTAGATTTTTTTCCATATTCAATTGCATCAATAGGACATGAACCAATACATGCCATACAATTAGTGCAACGCTTATCCCAAACAGGCCGTTTCTCCTTAATATCAATATTATTTAATGGACATTGCTTTTTACACAGTCCACAGCCTGTACAGGATTCTTTTACCCAAAACGCCTTAGCGTGAACACAAAGCGGATAAAACAGCTGATTCACAATGCCGCTGTATATTTTACTCCGCATACCGGCTGATTGATCCAAAAGCTGTTCTTTTCGTTTAATTCTTTCACCTATTTCCCTTATTTGAGGCTGTGCCTGCTGTATCATTTTCACCGCCTGTTCAGGTCTTATTGTATCAAACATAGCAATGTAATTTTCAGGCATAACAATTCCTGCCATCCCCATATACTCAAATCCCATTTGTGTGCACAACTTTTTTAGATAATGCGCTGCATTGTGAATGCTGTCTCCACAAGTTAGAATAAAATATACCTTTGTATTTCCCTTAAATTCCGTGTTTCGTATGTGCTTCTCCACAATTCTGGGAATACGCCATGCATAAGTCGGTGTGACAAAAATAAAAGGCTCACTTTCAGAAGATAACGCACTGACATCTTCTTCTTTTATACGAACTCCCATATCCGTCAAATCATTTCCTGTAATTGATGCAATCAATTCGGCAGTATACCGGCTATTACCGGTTCCTGAAAAATAGCAAATCATTAATAATCCCCCCTAATCCATGCATTTCTTAATACTTTAATAATATCAGATTTGTGAGAAAAATAGTAGTGTTTGTCTAATAATAGGTTTTCACATAGAAAAGGAGCTGCGCACAATTGCTAGTGCGGCAGCCCCTCCTATTATGAATTAAAACTACTATTTATCCTTTATAATTCGCCTGATCCTTCGGCATTTTATAATTTGGATTCACCTCATATTTTGTCGTAACTTCCTTTTCTGCTGCCATTTGCAGCCAAGGCATCATTGGCTCATTTGGATCATCAACAAAATAAATTTCTTCCTTTTCCCAAATATAGAAGTTGTGACGTTCCACTTCTATTTTTTGACATTCTTCATCCTCTGCCCATTCCTCGAACATTCTGCCCCATTCTTCAATGCTGTCATATTCTCTTTCATGAACACGAATTTGAGAATTTTGAGAGCCTGTAAAGAGACGATATCTTCTTGGCACCGGATGCCCTAACCTAGCTTCTTCAATATCCGTCTTTTTTTCCAGCTCCAGCTCCTGAAGCCATTTATCAAAAGGAATTTCCTGTGTTTGACGATAACAAACTTTTACTTTCATTTTGGCACCTTCTTTCTCTATTTAACCTTTGTATGTCTCTTGATCTTTTGGCATCTTATAGTTTTCATTCACTTCATATTGACGGGTTATGTTTTTCTCAGCCGCCATCTGAATCCACGGTATCACCGGATCTTCCGGATCATCTACATAATAAAGCTCACATCTTTCCCATTCCATAAAGTTCTTTTTTTCAATTTCAAGTCTTTGGCACTTTTCATCCTCCGCCCATAAAGCCATGGCACGGGAGAAATCACTGACGGTTTCAAACTCTCTTTCCTGTACTCTTGTCTGAGACTGCTCGCCGCCCGAAAACATACGGTATCTTTTTGGTTTTGGAAAACCAATCCGCCCCTCTTCCCGGTCTAATTCCTTATCCAATTCCCTCACCGGATATAATTTTTCAAATGGTATTCTTTGTACCTGACGATACATCACTCGTATTTTCATAATTTTTCCTTTCTGATCAGGCAACTGCCTTCTTTCGTGCAAATATATTTTTTATCCGTTCAAAAACCTGAGGATTATTATTCAGTCCCATAAACACAAGCACAACAATGGCAATTACAATATTGTTATATTGATTTGGAAGACCAAAGACCATAAATCCCAGCTTGATGATCTGCATAAATAAACTTCCTAAATAGATGGAAACAATCAAATTTGTTCCATAGCTCAAAGACATACCTACAAATACACACATCATCGCATCAAAGCAGGTTGACATTGTTCCCATCGAGCTAACCGTTCTTGCTACACCATTCATTCCCAGATTGATAGTCGCATAAAATCCACCAAACAATCCGACCATCATTAAAGCTGCCGCTTTAACTTTATAAGCATCAATTCCGTTCGCCTCGGCAATATTTGCCGCACTTCCAACCGCTCTGATATTTAAACCAAACCTTGTATTGTAATTTAAAAGATAGGCAATGACACCAACGACTAACAGAGCAATAAAGTTATATGGGAAGGTTCCAAAAACAACCCATTCTGAAGGTATTTTTACGCCGTTTCCCTGAAATACAATTCCGGCCGCGCTTTCATAAATCAGCAGCATTCCAATAGATACAATGATTGTTGGAATCTTAAGCAAGTAATACAGGACACCTACCACACTGCCGCACAACAGTCCTACTATGCAGCAGCACAGGATCAGACCCGGAATTGATAGATTCAATCTTATAGCGAGATTCCCGCCGATAATCGATGCTAATAACACTTCTGAGCCAACCGCAAAATCCCAGTTGCCGGCTTTGATATTAAACAGCACCCCCCAGCCAAGAATCGCTGGGGCTATCGCCTGTTTTAGCAAAGATGGAATATTTCTCGTTGTAACCGTATCCGGCGCGAAAAGATGTAATATCGCAAATAGAAGAATGGGTAACAGTAATACGCTTAAAAACTTTCCTATCCATATTAATACTTTTTTCATCTTAAGATTCCTCAATCCTTTCTCAAGTTCTAAATAAGCTTACTACTTTGCATTCGACACAACCCATTCCAGGCTATAGTCACTCATGTACTGCTTTACATTATCAATGGATGCGTCAGGATTAAATCTCTTTACCATACTCTTAATCGTTTCTGCATCATAAATCTGATAATCAGGATTATCAATATATTTTTCATAAGCTTCACAATCTTCTGCACTCTTTACTTCAATTTCTTCTAAATTTAAAACAGTGAAGGTATCCGAAAGCGGTGTACCGTCAACCGCATTATAGAGCACGATAAAGTCAAACAAAGCTTCTACACCCATACCACCGCAGGCATATACTAAATACCCTTTTTCAAATGCGGTCTTCATTCCTTCAAATGCGTCAAAACAGCCAACTTTAACCGCACCTGCTTCGGTCATCGATTCCAGAGTATTAATACAAGTTTCACCGGCACCTACAGAAGCATTTCCAAGTGCAATGGCATCCATATTCGGATAAGAATTGATAAAGTTTTCCACACCGGTTGCTACCTGCTGGGTATTACAGTCTGACGGATACGTAAACTCCGCTAATTTTGTTGCTCCTGTTGCAGCAAGACCTGCCTCAAATCCGGCATTTCTGGATGCAAGCGGAGAAGCCGCTGATAAAATTTCCAGACCAAAATTGGAAACTCCATATTCCTCTGTCATATACTCAATCATTCGTTTTGCATATTTTTCATCATCTTCAAAACCATCTACGACATAATATTCCATAGCCTCTACCTGAGCCTTAATTCCTTCATCGGTAATATCACGGAACATAATTCCAAAATAAACACTATTTTGCTCACAATAAGTTGATACCTGCTGAACCGCAGACGCATCCATCGGCATCATTAAAATTCCTTTACATCCGGCTGCCACCATGTTTTGACAAGTCGTGAGCTGAGAAGCCGCATCGTAATCACCGAAAGCCCAAGTGATGTCACATCCGATTGCCTCTGCCGCATAATTCAAATAGGAATACACTGCCGCTCCCATAGTGTCATCTTTTCCGTAAAGTATCACACCAATATTTTGCTTCTCACTATTAGATGCCTTGTCTGCAGCATCTGTTTCAGTATCTGAGTTATCTGTTTCTGCGGAAACCGATTCTGTAGTATCCTTACTATCAGTATCAGCACCTGTTTCTGTTGCAGCAGTTGTACCGCAGCCCGTCAGCATCGATACAACCAATGTTACTGTTAAGAACATGGAAACTAATTTCTTTTTCATCCTTTTTTCCTCCTTGTTTTTATGGTTACTTTATAAAAATGCAGCTGCTAAATTTATCCTAATTATTTATGCAACAATTTCGTTGCGTCCTCTATCCATGGAAATATATACACTAGCCAAGAAAATAACGGCTTTCACAATACTGACATAATTCGCTCCTACTCCCCAGAGAGTCAGACCGTTGTTTAAAAAATAGTAAATCAAAGTACCTACAATTGCACATTTCATTCTCGTGTTAGAGCCTCCGGTTAGCGGTATCCCGCCTAACGTCAGCGATAACAGCACCTCCGTTTCGAAGTTTGTCCCGGTAGCTCCGGTAATGCCTCCCGTCCTGACCATTGTCATAAACGCTGCCAAACCAACACAGGCACCACTGATACCAAAGGCTGCTGCCTTGTATTTTCCAATTGAAACACCGGATAGCTTTGCCGCTTTTGGATTAGAGCCAATCAGCTTATTCATTTTCCCGATCTTTGTATATTCAAAGACAAAATAGCAGATTACGAATAATACAATGGCAATTCCCAAATAAAATCCGACACTATTATTTTTTGTAATCTCTGCCGGCATAAACATCGGTTTTACTGAATATGCCCCTTGTGCGATTCCCTTTCCTGCAAACATAATACACAGCCCTGCCATAAATGCCGGAATCCCGATTTTTATATGTATGACAGATGTAAATAGTCCACAGAAAATACCTGCTAAAATACATAGCGGCAGCAAAAATGCAAAGCCGATTTTATCACATATAAAAAATGCAAATACAGAACACAGCGCCATGGCACCGCCAAGAGAAAAATCAAGGTTATTATGTGCCATAACAAAGGTACATCCCATTGCACCCACCATCGTAATGGCAGATTGGGTGATAATTAACTGCATGTTTTGGAGTGTTGCAAATTTACCATTGGTTGTAAAAGTAAATAGTAAAAATACGGCAATCAGACCAACATATTGAACAAAGCTTTTCAGTATAAAATTTGTTTTTTTAGAAATGTTTTTTTCCATTTTGCCGCCTCCTAAATAATTTTTTGAATCAGCATTTGCTCATCCACTTCTTCTCTGAGAAATTCACCTGAAATTTTGCCGTCTTTCATGACTAAAATTCTGTCAGACATACCGATAAGTTCAGGCATTTCTTCCGATATCATCACAATGGATTTACCTTCTTTCTTCAGATCCTCCATCAGTTTATAAATTGCGGCCTTAACACCGACATCAATTCCTCTCGTAGGGCAATCCATCAACAAAATTTCCGAATTATTTGCCAGCCATTTTGCTACGACCACCTTTTGTTTATTACCGCCGCTCAGCTCCTTAACCTGCTGTTCGATATCCTTCATTTTAATAGATAGCTTTTCGGAAATATCATTTGCCAGATTTTTTTCTGATTTTTTACTAATATAAAAGCCCTTTTTCATATCATCTAAAGAAGCAACTGCGATATTATCCTTAATACTCGTAGTCAAAAACAATGACTCCTGATCTCTATCCTTCGGCAGATACGCCATTTTTTGGGAAAGTGCCTCGCTCGTATTTTTAATTTCCTTGCCGGATTTCACAATGGTTATTTTTCCCTTTTCCGGCTTCACTGCTCCGTAAATTACCTTGCAAAGCTCATGCATTCCACATTCGGTTAATCCGCCCAGTCCGAGAATCTCTCCTTTATGCAGCTCAAAGCTGATATCCTCTATAAATCCTGCTGTAACATTTTCTACCTTTAACGTAACTTCCTTATCCCAACTGCCCTTTTCATCCTCGCGGTAATAATGTCCGCTTAAGTCACGGCCAATCATATTTTTTCTCATGTTATCCGGTGTAACCTCATCACCATGCAGCTTTGTTATAAAGCTGCCATCCCTTAGAATTGTTGCGGTATCGCAGACTCTCTGCACTTCCTCTAAATCATGGGAAATAAAAATAACCGCTTTTTTTTCTTCCTTCATCTTCTGAATCAGGGCATAAATTATTTCTCTGCCGTTTTGTGATAATGCTGTAGTTGTCTCATCGACAATTAATATTTCCGGGTTATTATAAATGGTTCTGGCAACCTCGATCAGCTTTCTATTTTCAAAACTAATACTATCAACAAGCTGCTCCGGCTCAATTTCTTCCATACCAATTTGTTTCAGTGCTCCTCTTGCTGCCTTTTTCATTGCCGAACGATTAATAATCCCTAATTTTTTAAACTGACCTTCTGCTCCCAAAAAGAGATTTTCAGAAACTGTCATGCCGTTAATCGTTCCTGTTTCCTGCACTAAAATTCCAATCCCCTTACTTCGTGAATCTAAGATCGAAATGGGATGAAAGGCTGCACCTTTAAATTCCAGACTGCCGCTGTCTGCTTTTTGACTGCCGGTTATCGCGGATGATAATGTTGATTTTCCGGAACCATTTTCGCCTATCAGTGCCATAACCTCTCCGGCATGTAATGTTAGGGATACTCCCTTTAATGCCTTTGTAGCACCAAAACTTTTCACAATATTATCTGCTTTTAATAAGACTTTGGAATCCATTCTATTTCCTCCCTAATTTGCGTCTTTATCATGAATGTTTTTTAATTTACTAAGAAGCTCATCCAGCATGACTCCTGAATATGCACCGTCCGTATAACCAATCATCGTTCTGAGCGGCAATTCATATACAAAACGTGGAATTTCTTCTTCCTTTACTTCTCCCGCCTCATTCAGTACGGGAACAATTCCTAAAAAAGCAAGCATTTTAACAACTTCCTGCTTCATAATTTCTTTTGTGGATTCTAATTGCAGTAAATCCCCGATAAATACATTCTCATTTATTATAACAGTTTTCTCATTTCTAGACTTGATATACAGGCTCTTACCAACAATTACCTTGTCACAATGCTCTGCCGCTTCAATCACATAGTTTCCGGTGCTCACCCGATAATCATCTGAATTAACATCATAAAAAGCAAATGCACTTTGATCTAACATTATTTCTACTGTCTTTTCTTCGCCGGCCTTTATTTCTATCTTTTCAAAAGCCTTGAGCTCCCTTAATGGTCTGGGCGCCTCTAATGTTGCCTGGAAGGGTTTCACATAAATCTGTACGACTGCCTTCCCAACAACACTGCCGGTATTTTTAATAGTCACTGTTACCGTAACCGTTTCATCATCAAGCATTGATTGTTTATCTAATTCCATCTTTGTATAAGTAAATTCGGTATAGGAAAGGCCATAGCCAAAGGGAAATAGCACCGGCATTTTTTTACTTGTATAATAACGATATCCAACAAAAATTCCTTCTTGGTAATACACCTCATTTCCATATCCGGGGAAATTTAAATATGCCGGGTTATCTTCTAAGCGCAGCGGAAAGCTTTCTGCAAGGTGTCCGCTCGGATTTACCTCACCAAATAAAATATCCATAACTGCCGCACCCGCAGCTTCCCCTGCTAAATACATTTCTAAAACGGCAGGTACCCTGTCAATCCATGGCATTTCCACCGGTGAGCCATTTTGCAGTACAACAATACACTTTTTCTGTACCCTGGCAATTTCCTCGACTAGTCGATTGTGGAAAGGCGGCAGCTTCATATTTTTTCTATCATAGCTTTCTGCCTCATAGCTGTCCGGAAGTCCGATAAAAACAATTGTATAATCGCAGCTTTCTGCGGTTCTCACAGCTTCTGCTATTAATTCTTCCGTACTTTCTCCATCCGCAAAGTAACCCTGTGCATATTGAAAGGTAATGTCGCTCCATTTTGCCGAAGCCTCCCACGGTGTTTCTACCTTAAAGCAATTAATGTGAGAGCTTCCCCCTCCCTGAAAACGGGGATTCTTGGCAAAATCACCAATCATCGCTATCTTTTTTCCTTGATTTGGAAGCGGTAAAATATCGGTTTCATTTTTTAGCAGAACCATACTCTCTCTGGCGTATTCTTCGGATTTTTTATGATCCTTTTCATAATCCCAATTTAAAACTTCTGGTTTAACATCCTCTTTTTCTTGGTAACACCGGTCGATTAAATCCAGAATGCGCTCAACCGCCTGATCTAAATATTTTTCATCTAAAGTACCATTTTTTACAGCTTCGACAATTTTTTTATCAGACTCGCCGCCGCTGGATGGCATTTCAAGATCAATTCCTGCCTCTAAGCCTTTATTCCGGTCACAAATTGCTCCCCAGTCGGTAATAACGGCTCCTTCATAGCCCCACTTATTTCTCAATATGTCTGTAATTATTTTTTTACTTTCGGAGACAAATTCTCCGTTTACACGATTGTATGAGTTCATAATACTAAACGGCTTTGCATCCTTAATTGCTTTTTCGAAGTTATTCAGATACAGTTCGTAAAAAGTCCTGTCATCAACTTCCGAAGAACTCATCATTCTTCTATATTCCTGATTATTTAAAACAAAATGCTTGGCACAAGCAGCTACCCCTTCATCCTGTAAGCCCTTTATATAGTTAGCCGCAAGCAACGATGAAACCAGAGGGTCCTCGGAAAAATATTCAAAGTTTCTTCCTCCAAGCGGGGAGCGCTTAATATTAAATGCCGGACCAAGCAAAACATGTATTCCTTCGGCTTTGCATTCTTTACCCAGGGTAGAACCAAAGTCATATAACAGCTCTTTATTAAAGGAAGCTGCCATACCGCTGCCTGTAGGGAAGCAAACGGTTTTTGTTGCAGCCCTAAAATCCAAATAGTCTTCTCCTTCATTTTGCTTTCTAAGACCATAGGGTCCATCGCTCATGCGGATAGACGGAATTCCCAAACGCTCTACTGACTTTGTTAACCAGAAATTTTTTCCGGAGCAAAGGGACGCTTTTTCTTCTAATGTTAGTTTGTCTATCATCTCTTTATATTTCATTTTTGTCCTCTTTCAATTATGGTAATTTTTGTATAAAATGCTAGTTAATCTTGTGTTTTGTTATTTTCCTTTGTATAATAATGATAAACCGTAAGGTTACCTTACGGTCAATATACAAAACCACCAAATAGAAAGAGGTCATTTTATGGATAATCACTTATTCTCGATTGGAAACTTCGCTAAAATCAGCGGTGTCAAAAAAGCAACTTTGTTTCATTATAATGAGATTGGCCTGTTTAAGCCGGAATTTACTGCTTCCAACGGGTATCGCTACTATAGTGAGGATCAAATCTATACCTTTGAAACTATTACTGCACTACGGGAATTAAATATGCCCTTATTAGAGATTAAGGAGTTTTTGGAATGCCGGGATAAAAAAAAGAACCTCGATGTTTTAAAATCGTATCAAAAAAGTATCGAGGATGAATTATTTAAGCTGGAAAATATTGAACGCCTGTTAGCAACTACTATTACTACGATGGAATATCAGGATGAGATTGAATTAGACAAGCCGGTCTTATATACATTAGAGGAGCCGGAGTATTATTTTATTTTTGAAGCTGAACAAAGAAACGGCACAATTGCCAAGCACCTTCCTATTATAAGGAAGTACATTCAATACTGCCGCAAGAATTATTTAAATCATAATTTTAATATCGGTGAAATTGTATTACATCAGGATATTGAAAATAATACCTTTAAGAAAACCTATGGCTCCTATCGGCTGGAACGTAAAATGAACAGCTCCAGTTGTTACACGAAGCCGGCGGGAACTTATATTTCCATGAGTCATCAGGGTGTCAGTGAATTACTCCCGGCAACATACCGAAAGCTGAAAAGGTATCTCGAGCAAGAAGGATATACTATTGTCGGCGATGCCTACGAAGAAGATGTCAGTACCATTTTATCCGAACAAAATAGAGAGAATTTTATATTGAATATCTCCTTTCAGGTAGAAAAGAATGAGTAAGCCTATTTCTGTGTGGCGGCTTTCCCTAAAAGGTACCTTGAAAGCCCGTTTTTTATGGCCATGTTTTTAAATCGGAGATATGAAAGGTCCACTCTCTTGTATAGAGCTTGTCCTCTAAGTTCGCAGAAATCCAAGGTGAATCCTCTGAATCACCTTTTAATATTTGAATATCCTGAGCCGGCATATAGCTTTGTGCTAAGATAAATATCCTTTCACCGCTTTGATTATTTACGGCGGCGTCAACAACTATAACGCAATGTCCGGGAGAACCGCCTTGAATAAATACATCGCCGATGGATAAATCAGAAATAGGCTTCTCGACTAATTCTTTTTCCAAGGATAAGGTGGATGCATAGGTATATACAACGTCTAAATACTTTTGAAAGCTTTCATAGGAATTATTATTGCCTGAATTACTTTTCCATGTAACATGATTGCCATCCACCGCAATGCCATTTCCGGCCGCCCATTTTGAAAATTCAGCATGAAACCCGCTGACAAAGTGAAAAGCAATTTCATCAAAGCGTTCATTCTCATATAAATACTCGGCCCGTAAACGCATGACTGCATCTGCACATTGCTGTAAATCCCTGTCACCCAAAGTGAAATCAACAACTCCTAAATATACATCGGTCAGCTTCTGTCTGCCGTCAAAATAGGATACCTTCGTTCCGTCAGGTTTTAGCGGCAGATTTTGTAAATACCCGCCAAACGAAGCGGCTTCCGGTTCTACCCTCTCAAAACCCTGCGGTATCAAAAAACGTTCTTTGATTGTTTGTCCTTTGGGATCAATGAGCGCTGGCTCTGTTATTTCTATTGGTTCTTCTGTTTGATCCGCTTGGTCACTCACGTCAGGCTCAGCCACACTCTCGGTTTCAATCGGGCTGGCCTCTTCTTGTACTATCTTTTCCGTATCCTTTGCTGCTCCGCATCCGGAGAATAAATATGCCGCAAAAATATATAAAATAATACCTTTCCATATCTTCTTTCCCTCTGGCAAATCTGATAACCTCCTGCTGTTCATGTATTAATTAAACTTCTGTTATGTCCGCTTCCTCGATGAGCTGCAATAATATATTTACAACTTCCTTATCAAGCTGTGTGCCTGATACACTTTTTAATTCTAAAGCAATTTCCTCTATCTTCATCCGCTCTCGATAAGGTCTCGTTGAATTCATTGCATCAAATGTATCAGCACCTGCAATTATTTTTGCAATCGTAGGTATTTCATCTTCTTCTATTCCCAGTGGATAGCCTTTGCCATCAAGTCTTTCATGGTGAAATCTAGCTCCTAATGACATACTTGGATAAATTGAAATTTCTTTTAAAATATCATAGCCTTTTTGTGAATGTGTTTTTACAATTTCATATTCCTCTTTTGTAAGCTGAGCAGTTTTATTTAAAATTCCATCAGGAATTGCAACTTTTCCAATATCATGAAGCAACGCTATATTATATACATTTTCCAGCTCATCCTCTTTATATCCCATTTTTTTGGCAATTTCACAAGCATATTCGGCTACTCTAAAAGAATGGCCCTTCGTATAATCATCTTTTATATCAATGGTTTTGGCAAATGCACTGATTACCTGACTAATAAATACCTTGTTATTTTTTTGCTCTTTTAGCAAGGATTTATTTCTTACTCTTCCATATATTAATCCTCCAATGGAAATTGTTAAAATAAGTATAAAAATAATCAATGCTGCAAACCAAGCACTTTCTATTAATGTTTTTTCTTTTTCAATCAAAACAATTAATTTATTCTCCGTCTCACCTGTCTCTTTATTGATTACGGCCAGATGGAATTTATAATTCCCCCCTTTCAGATTTGTATAACTGATCTCATGCATTTCTGATTTTGTAGTAACAATCGGCTCTTGATCGAACCCTTCTAAGTAATATTCAATCATAGGGTCTTGCAGCATATATGTAAGAGCATGTCCATGAATGGTAAATCTCTTACAATCCTTTGGGATAACAATCTTTTCCCCTTCTTTTATATATATGGTTTTATCGTCCAACTCAGCAAAAGGCACAACTAACTTAACCTTACTTGATTCCATTTGCACATTGTTGATATTTACACTGAATACTCCCTTCGCACCTGATATGTAAACAGTACCATCCTTTTCTATAAAGCTTCTGGAATTAACCGTAATATTACATGGAAGACCATCGAATAAGTCATAAAAAGTATATTCCATCTCTTTATTTTGTAACAGTACCTCACCTTTTACTACGTAAATCCCATTGCTGCTAAATATCCAAATATTATCATCTTCGGCAAAAAACAAATCAAAATTATTGGAAGATGGAAATTCCGTAATATTTATAACTTTTTCATTTTTCATATATGCGATGTAATTACCCGTAATAATCCAATATCCATCTCTACTCGGATCTTTTTTTATTCTCATAATAGTATCTGATAAAAGCCCATTATCTTGATTTATATTTTTTACTTCACCATGTTCAATTACATATATTCCATCGCCATTGGTGCCAACATAAATAGAATCGTTCTCAGCTTCACATATCGTTAAAATTTCTGTATTAAGAATGCCATCCTTTGCTGCATAGCTTTCAACTATCTCCCCATTTCTAATAATATTAATGCCGCCGCTCGTTCCAACAACAATATCTCCCTTTGAGCTTTCTTCCGTAACACGTACTCTATTGGAATTCAATCCCTTCTCCTCTGTATAGAAAGATATTATTTTATTATCCTTAAATTGTATCAGACCATCTTCACCATAGGTACTAATCCATAAATTATTTTGTGAGTCTTTTTTAATACACCTGACTCTAATATTCGTAAGCTTCTCTGTAAGCTCATTATTCATTATATTATAATTCTGATCTAGAATAAATAGACCTTTATCCGTTCCTATGTATAGCTCATTATTATAAACGCAAGTACTATTTACAACTGATTCCGGCAACTCAGTCATTGCGCTAATATTATTGAAAATATTTTTTGTGACTTTCATTAATCCCTGCCTGGACGATGTAAACCATAGATTCTTTTCATAGTCTATAAATACACTTTCAACTGTTGCATTTAATGCAAATTTATCTAATAAATGAAACGCTTCATTTTTATCTAAATACCCAATTCCGTTATCTGCACAAATCCACAAATAACCATTATCATCTTTTATCATTTTGTTAATATTGTGCAGAGGCTCTACATTAATATTTTTAAAGCTATCCGTTACTTTATCAAAGGTTGTCTTAACAATAGATCCGTCCTGCGTTCCTAAATAAAGATTATCCTCTTTATCAGGATAAACAGAAATTATAAGAGAATGATTTAATTTACTGCTCTCAAAAAATGTTATTTTTTGATTATTATCAATTTTAAATAAATCTCCGTCTAACGTAACTCCAACAATATTTCCCTCTTTATCAGCTTTAATCTGTTCAATATATTCATCACTTAACCTTACATCATCAATGATGCAAATCTCCTCTTTGGCATTTAAATATGCAATACCCCTAGTTGTACCTATATAAATATTACCATTTTTATCCTCAGCAATGTCCTTTACCGAGCCGGAATGAAGACCTTCTTTTTTCCCATAGAAAGTAAACGCACCATTGTTATATAACGCCATTCCTTTATCGTTTGTTCCAACCCATAATCTATCTTTAGAATCCACAAGCAGACTGACTACACTATTGATTCCTGATGCTGCATCAAATAGATAGAATTCATTGCCATCATACCGAATTAGCCCGCCATAGCTTCCAATCCAAATAAAACCATCGGATGTCTGTTCAGTCACATTCGCATCAGATGTCGGAAGTCCATGCTCATTGTTGTATAAAACATCCATATATCCGGTGCTGCCATCTAAGCTACTATATGCATTTGATTTTATTTCAAATTTAGAGATAATCAAAAATATCATAACTAACATGATAATTATTCTAGTTCTTTTACTTGTTTTTTTAGTATCATTCATCGCTGCCAGAACCTCCAAAATTTAACATACAGGAACTCCTATAATTTTACCATATTCCTATAACCGAATAAAGCACAATCATGAAAAAATGGGGATTTTTGAGTATTGATCTCCCATTTTAAGTTCTTTTTTTAAGTAATAAAAAGCCGCTTAGTTTTATTCTAAACGACTTCTGTTAAATATTAATTGCCAGCGCTTTCATAACGCCTTGTACCAATATGAAATACGAAATAAGCTATCGCAAAGCTAACAACTGCTATGATACATTCTACAGCTATCGTCGCGATTGGACTAACTCCCGGCTTCAAAAAATAACTCGCCGGTAAATAAGCGACAAAAGCAAACGGAATAATCCATGTAATAATAAAACGCACACCTTTTCCATAAACCTCGGTTGGATATTTAGCAAAATCAGCCAGCATATAAGCCGTATATAAAACCGGTCCGCTGACCTTCAGCCAAAATGCAAAGGAGGCAAACAGCAATTTAACTGCTGTATATATAAGTGAACCCGCTATGACTGAAATTATAAAAAGCAGGATATGCATACCATCTACTATAACAACACCCTTCGATAGCGCAACACCAATTAAAATACTGCCAACAAGCAGTTCACCGAGTGCATCCGGCTGTAATTTTTCACAAATTATTTGAAAATAAAGGTTCATCGGTCTTAACATATAGCGGTCAAATTGCCCATTTACAACATGCCACCAAGCCACAAGCCAAATATTATCCGTGAATAAATGATCCAAGCCTCTCGGTATCTGAGCAAATCCATAAATAAAAATAAGCTGCGGCAATGTCCATCCGGCTAGTGTCGGTATTTGAGCAAAAATCAAATATAAAAAAGCAATGCCGGTAGCTTGAGTAAGAAAAAAGCCAAACAATCCAATCCAAAAATCTGCTTTTGACTGCATCAAGTATTTGATAAACTGGATGACAAAAACCTTATACAGTCTTCCGTATCTTTTTATTTTATTCATCCGTCAACCTCCCAAAACGATTAGTCGTTTAGTGATTTTTTTCCACAAGTAAGTGCCCAAAACATAAAGTATGACAATCCATATTGCCTGACGTACTAATACAACAGCTAAATCACTTCCGGTATATTTTCCAAGGTAAATCATAACCGGAGTGTAATTCATCGACGAAAAAGGAAGAAAATCAAAAACTCGCTGAAGTATTTCCGGAAAAAAACTGATTGGTATCAGCTGGCCGGTCAGAAAGCCAAGAATTGCTCCTTTTGCCATATTTAGCCCAAACATATACGTAGTTAAAAAAGCCATCATGCCAAAGCAAAAATCAAACAGCAAAAATATTAAAATACTAAACAGCGTACTCACACAATATAATATAATCGTGCTAAGCGAAGCTGCCTTCATACCAAGTGCACTTACTTTATATATCTCAAGCCCGATCCATATAAAAACCGTCGGCACCAGAAAGTTATATACTACTGTGCCTAATGACTTCGCAATCAGGCTCATCCGATAATCAATCGGTTTAATGAGATTAACCGCCACGGTTCCCTCACGCACATCCTCATTAATATATTTTGTCAGCCCAACACTTACGATCGACGATGTAATATATGTCATAAAAACATAAACAACCATTTCATCTCTTGTTAATCCACCCAGTACACCTGTTTCTGAGCTGCCATAAATTGCCATCCACAAATAGTAAGAAATAAATGCGGTAAAGGTGCTGCATAAAATAAACAAATAAAAGCTGCCCTTATATGCCAAATTCCGCTTAAACTCATTTAGTGTAAATGGCAGGTAAATCCTTATTGCTCTGCTTTTCATTTTCTCTCACCGTTCCTTTACACTAATTGCTTTCCGGCTGTAAATCATGCTGATAAATAGCCTTTACTATTTCGGACAACTCTGTTTCCTGTATCTGTACATCTCTAACTTCCGTATACTTCATAAAAATTCCGATTATTTCCGAGACCTTGATTTGATTTTTAGCAAAGGTAACCTTGATACTATTTTTATCCTCTTCCTTTCCTAATGAGTAGGCATCCGCAGAAATATTTAAGAGCTTAGATAAATCAATATTTTCTACTTCCTTTAAATTTTTGACTTCCATCGTAACAGTCCGCATCATACCATATCTATCTTTCAGAGCCTGAAGGGAACCATCATAAATTTTATGTCCCTCATCAATAACGATAATCCGCTTGCATAGCTCTTCTATATCACCTATATCATGGGTTGTTAGTATGACTGTTGTCTTATATTTTTCATTAATCTCCCTAATCGCATCTCTGATATAATCTTTGACAACGATATCAAGACCA
>CAYPIB010000010.1:21386-36824 GCA_964410675.1 uncultured Roseburia sp. | reverse complement strand
TATAATTATTTTAAGTATCCAATCTCTAATTTGCATTTTCTTAATCCTTTATTATTGTTTTATAGCAGTGATTACATCATACAAAGTTTTTTTTATGATTCAACTAAATTATATGTATTAATTAGATGAATGTCAATATTCAATATAATCATTTAACAAATAATAATCATATTAATTATCAGATTGATGAGATTTTGAGATGAAGAAAGCTCGGAAATCAATATAATTGATCATCCGAGCTTTTTTACTATATTTTATTCATTTACGACCGCAACATATTGATTAATAAAGTTAAAGACTGCATTCCAGTATTCTTCACCTAAAATGCCGGCAGATCCGCCATGTCCGGCACCTTCTACGAGAAGCTTTTCTTTTGGCACATCTGTTGCTTCATATACTTTATCAAGCATTTCGAATGGAACAAAGGTATCGTTGTCACCATGGATAAACATCATCGGGGTTTTATTTTTCTGCAGCTGCTTAATCGCATCTCCCTCTTCTAACCACCAGCCTGCTCTCACTTTCGTAACAAAAGAGGCAAAATTCATAACTGGTACATCGGGAAGTCCAAACAACATTTTTAACTGATAAGAAAATTCGCCCCAAACCGATGAATAGCCGCAGTCTTCTACGATTGCCTTTACATTTTGGGGAAGGTCTTCTCCGGATACCATCATGACGGTAGCAGCTCCCATCGAGACACCATACAATACAATTTGTGCATCGGGATCTTTGTCAAGAATTTGCTGAATCCAATCAACAATATCAAGTCTCTCATCCCAGCCCATTCCGATATAATCTCCTTCACTTTCGCCGTGGCCTCTTGCATTTGGCATTAAAACATTATATCCCTCTTCGTAAAAACGATATGCTGATGTCGAGTTTTGAGAGGCTTCACCACTATAGCCATGACAGACAATGGCCCATAAATTTCCCGGCTGTGTTACTGCTAAAGCATGCAGCTTTAAATTATCACGGCTCATCAGGGAATAGTCTTTTATATCGGCATTATCATACCAGTGTTTTGCTTTTTCGCGTATTTCATCATCAATCACGATGACATCATCCGTGCTCATACTATTATGCTCTGCATTTATAACCGAAGATTTATCAGTGTTTGGATTTAGGGCTAAATTATACAGCATATTTCCGACATATAGACCTCCTGTCAGAAATAAAACAAATATAGTAGCCAAAATTATTAATACAATTTTTACTCGTTTTTTCATTCTTTTGTCCTCACTGTCTTTTAATATCTTTATGTGTTTCAATTGGTATTTATGAAAGGGCTTCTTTTGTAATTTCCTTCCCATCACGCCAAATTCGTTCCAAATCATAAAACAAACGGTTTTCCTTATCGAATATGTGTACGATAACATCTTTATAGTCCATTAAAATCCAATCGGCATTTGTATAGCCTTCGACTTGTTTATTTGTATATCCCTTTTTAGCAAGTAATTCATCTACATTATCTGCCATTGTCTGAATTTGATTTTTATTACTTCCGCTTGCAATAATAAAATAATCTGCAATAATCGAAATATGACTAATATCGATTATTTTAATATCTTCTGCTTTTTTCTCTTCTAATGCTTCAATTACAACTTGTGCCATTTTATTAGCTGATATCATTATAAAATATCTCCTTTTTACTTTCACTGTTTGCGGTTTTTTCGCTTTAAATAATACTCATATGTCTCTTCTGTTTTTGCATCTATCGCAATATTTTTTCGCTTTAAATACAAAAGTGTATGCTTAAGAATATAAAGCATCGCATCATCTAAATTTGAAAATGCAAGTTTTCTCGTTTCTTTTAAATATGATATTTTGTTTTCGTCACGCCCTGGTTCTATAAAATCAGCGATAAAGACGATTTTTTCTAAGGCAGACATATGAGGACGTCCGGTTGTATGATTATGAACGGCATTTAAAATATCATCATCACTAATATGAAATTTGGCTTTTGCCACACAAGCGCCTAGTTTGGCATGCAGTAAGTCAGGGTTTTGTTTTTCTACTGCACTAACATCGAGCTTGTATTTGACGCATAGAGCGAGCTTTCGCTTGGACGTCATACATTTTGCGTTGTCATGCAAAAGTCCTGCTAAATAGGCCTGTTTGACGTTCTTTCCATGACACATTGCCAAGCAGGATGCTGTGTATGCAACCCGAATTGTATGCAAATAGCGTTTTTCTTCGAGATGCTTCTTTAACCATTGTTCAATTTTGGGGATGGTCCATAGTTTTTTATTCATACTTAAACTTCTTTTTCGTAAATACGATTTTTGATAATATAATTTTCTATTTGTTCCGGAAGCAGATAATGAATTGATTTTCCTTCTGCTGCTCTTTGGCGGATTTGGGTCGAAGAAATATCAAGCCTTGGAGTTTCTAAATAACAAATAGAAGCATTATATTTGTTATTTAAATAAGCAGTTTGCTTTTTGAGGCCTTCCATGTCACAATCATTACGGACTGCGACTAATAAGGTGCATCCGGCCATAAGCTTATCCGGGTTTTTCCATCTTTCAATGTCTAAAAGAGAATCAGCCCCCATAATAAAATAAAATTCAGTATCAGGGTTTTGAAGCGACAACTCTTCTAGTGTTTCATAAGAATATGAGTTTCCTTCACGGTCAATTTCAATCGTAGATAATGCAAATTTTGGATTGTCTTCAATTGCAATACCAGTCATTGTTACACGGGTTTTTTTATTCAAAACCTTTGATGAATCTTTCAGCCATGGTGTTCCGCTGGGAACAAAAAGTACTTCATTTAATTCATAAGTCTCCGCCGCTGTTTGGGCAATCAGTAAATGTCCATAGTGGATCGGATCAAATGTTCCGCCCATAATACCTACCTTTTTACGGTTATTTATTTCAGTCATAAAAATATTCCTTCCTAGATTTAAAGAACTACTAATCACATTGGAAGATTAATTCGCTTGTAATCTTTAGATTCCTTGTATAAAACTATTTTTCTGCCAATCACCTGTATAACTTGTGACTGCGTTCTTGCTGCAAGTGCATCAGCAATTGCATTTGGATCATCAAGGCAGTTCTTTAAAATAGTAATTTTAATCAATTCTTTTTTATTAAATGCCTCTCTGATTGCTTCTGTGACCTCAGGTGTAAGGCTGCTCTTTCCAATTTGGAAGATGGGGTCAAGTGTGCTGGCGAGACTTCTTAAATAAGCTCTTTGTTTGCTTGTCATAGGTATTTGCCTTTCTATTATTTGTAGTAATCAAAGGATAGGCCATACATACGCACGGTATCACCATCTTCAATTCCAAGGTTTTCGAGTTCTTTTAAAATACCTTGCTGTTTCAGGAAGTTTTGAAAGAAAACAAAGCCCTTTTCAGCTTCAAGGTTTGTATAACCAAGCATTTTTTCGATTTTAGGTCCTTCTACTACATATTCCTTTTTCGCTTCATCAAATATAACGGTATAAGGTTCATTTGCAAGTAAATGTGAAAAATCAGGGAAATACTCCTGCTCAAAAATAATCGGAGCATCATCAATCTGTGAAAGCATATGATTCACTTCATATAATAACTCTTTTAATCCCTGACCGCTGACCGCTGAAATCGGAAACACCTTGATTCCTTTTGGTTCAAATTCTTTTTTTATTTGTTCAATCGGGCTTTCTTCATTGGCTTCTGGATCAATATAAATGGCATCAATTTTATTAGCGGCAATTAACTGCGGGCGATTTGCTATTTCAGGATTATAAGCATTTAGCTCCTTGTTAATAGCATAAATATCCGCAATCGGATCACGGCCTTCTGTTCCGGCAGCATCTACCATATGAATAAATACTTTTGTACGCTCAATATGACGTAAAAATTCATGACCTAAGCCGACACCTTCTGATGCACCCTCAATTAATCCGGGGATATCTGCAATGACGAAACCATTTCCATCACCTAAGTCTACCACTCCTAAATTCGGATTAATAGTAGTGAAATGATAATTCGCAATTTTAGGCTTGGCATTGGTAACACGGGAAAGTAATGTGGATTTTCCGACGTTTGGAAAACCAACAAGTCCCACATCAGCAATTACCTTTAATTCTAATAATAAGTCAAGCTCCTGTGCAGCTTGTCCGGGCTGGGCATATTTAGGTGCCTGCATCGTACTTGTGGCATAATGCTGGTTACCATTTCCACCTCTGCCGCCGGTTAATAATACGTGCCTTTTATTATCACCGGACATATCTGCAATGACTTTCTGACTTTCTGCTTCTTTAATGATTGTACCCGCGGGAACTCTGATTATAATATCCTCACCATTTTTCCCATGGGAATTTCGTTTTCCGCCGGCAGCGCCATCCTGCGCACAGTATTTACGAACATGTCGAAAGTCAATTAAGGTATTTAAACCTTCCGCTACAATAAATATAACATCACCGCCGTCACCGCCATCACCGCCGTCAGGGCCGCCGTTTGGCACATATTTTTCGCGACGGAAGGAAACATGGCCGTCTCCGCCCTTTCCACTCCGTACATAAATTTTTGCTCTATCTGCAAACATATATTACCTCCTAAGTTAAGTAGGTTACTATTTCTCTGTCATAGCATTCCCGATTTTTAAGCAAATGTTTCGAGTCCGGCTAAGTTTTGATGTGAAAAGGAGCTTCAAACGAGGACGTTTGAAGCTCCGTAATAAATTCGTATTAGTCTTCTACCGGATAAACGGAAGCTTGTTTTTTGTCTCTTCCTTTTCTTTCGAATCTTAAAACACCATCCGTTAATGCAAATAATGTATCGTCGTTACCACGTCCTACATTAACTCCAGGATGAATCCTTGTTCCACGCTGTCTATATAAAATGTTACCAGCTTTTACGAATTGTCCGTCAGCTCTTTTCGCACCTAATCTTTTAGATTCAGAGTCTCTACCGTTTCTAGTAGAACCAACACCTTTTTTATGAGCGAAAAATTGAAGGTTTAATTTTAACATTGTACTACACCTCCTCAAATATTAGTTTAAGATACTTATTTTTGTATTGCTTTTCTAATTCAGATAATCCAAGAACCATAGAGTTTAAAAGCAGTTTTGCTTCTTTGCTAGGGTTTTCATTTAAAACAAATTCCAGGTAACCTGCTTTCTCATCTTCTTCTACGCCAAAAAAATCATTGGTAAAAGTTTCGATTGAGTTGCAGGCATTGATTGTAAGCATAGAAATTGCTGCACAAACAATATCCTTTCCCTGTTGTCCAAACATGGCATGTCCGGTCACCGTAAACCCAACGGCATCCTTATTATTATCTGTATAAATTGTTATAGTAGTCATTATAAATCCTACATTTCATACTTATGCGTTAATCTTGTCGATTTTCACTTCAGTGTATGCTTGTCTATGACCATTTTTTTTGTGATATCCACTTTTTCTCTTGTATTTGTAAACGATAATTTTTTTGCTTCTTCCCTGCTTCGTAACAGTTGCAGATACGGATGCATTTGCTACATCACTACCAACTTTCATTTCATTATCATTTACTGCAAGAACCTGGTCAAATGTTACAGCGTTTCCGGCTTCTACGTCTAATTTTTCAATACGTACAGTATCACCTTCAGAAACTTTATACTGCTTTCCACCTGTTGCAATAATTGCGTACATAGGGCACCTCCTATTTCATTACTCGCTAAGTTTGGTGGTATTAAAAAAATACACTTTTACCTCCTTATGCGGCATACCGTAGTATAATATCATGCAGAGCCTAGAAAAGTCAAGTATTTTGTGTGATTTTGTTACAGTTTACAAGCATACTTTCCAATGATATAATATTAAATGCCATTTTAACAAGAAGCAGAAAGGATAATATACAAAATGAAGAGAAAATTAAGTTTACTGGCGGCAGTTTTTATCGCTATGACTCTCTCACTTACAGCGTGTGGGAATAATCGCAGTCAGGAAAGCAGCGAAATGCAAACAAATGAATCAGAGGTTTCTGATATGGAAAATTCTGAAACAGATAAGACCGAAACAAATAATTCTGATACGGAGAGTTCTTCTGCTCTTCCAACAGTTGACCGCGCAGGAAATACAATAACAGTTCCGGAAAACGTTGAGAAAGTGATCTCCCTTGCACCATCGACAACTCAAGTGATTGATGCGCTTGGCGAGCTTAGCAAAGTAATTGCTGTCGATACACAAACACCATTATATGTAGAAGGAATGGATGAACTTTTACAATATGATATGATGACTCCTGATTGCGAAGCAATGCTTTCACAAAATCCTGATATCGTTTTTGTTTCAGGCTTAAGCTATGTAAGCTCTGAAAATCCATTTCAAATTTTAATTGATGCTGGAATCTGTGTCGTAGAAATCCCATCAAGTTCAAGCATAGCTGCTGTGAAAGAAGACATTGAATTCATTGCAGATTGTCTATCAAAGGGAGATGAAGGCAGACAAATTACAACAGACATGCAAAAAGAAATAGATGAAATCGCAGAAATAGGTGCTTCTATTACCGAACAAAAAGCTGTTATGTTTGAGATTGCGGCATCTCCTGCTATTTATAGCTTTGGTAAAGATGTATTTTTAAATGAAATGCTTACAATTATCGGTGCAAAAAATGTATTTATAGACCAGGATAGCTGGATTCCGGTTACGGATGAAGCAGCCATTTTGGCAAATCCTGATGTTATTTTAACGAATGTAAATTATATTGAAAATCCAGTGGATGAAATTCTTTCCAGAGCAGGATGGGGAACTGTTACAGCTGTAAAAGATAAACAGGTTTACTATGTAGATAATGAAACTACTTCTTTGCCAAATCAATACATTATTAAGGCATTAAAACAAATGGCAAAATCCGTTTATCCGGAAGCTTATGCGGATATTGAAGATCCGTTTTTACAGCCATGAGAAAACAAACCGCTGTTTTTGCAGCGGTTTGTCTTTCTTTAATTTCATTATTTTTAGCTGTTGGACTTGGAAGTGTTTTTATATCGCCCAAAGATATTATAAACATAATTGGAAATTATTTATTCCATTTGCCGCTTGGTAATGTAACCGAAATTAATGCTACAATATTTTGGGAAATTCGTCTTCCGAGGACCCTTACTGCATTTTTAGTTGGAGGGTGCCTTGCTGCCAGTGGTACGATCATGCAGTCGATTCTTCGTAATCCTCTTGCATCTTCCTATACGCTAGGTGTCTCTTCCGGTGCTTCTTTGGGGGCAGCTATCGTTATTCTATTTGGCAGTTCAATGATGGGGATTGCATTCTTTGTAACGCCTGTCGTTGCTTTTGTAACAGGATTATGTACAGTATTTCTAGTAATGGGATTGGCTGAATATTTTGACAAAAGTTTAGAAAATCAAACGATAATTCTTGTTGGTATGGTCGTTTCACTATTTGCTAATGCAATACTTACACTTTTAACTGCCCTGCTCAGCAATCATCTTCAACAGCTTATCTTTTGGCAGATGGGGAGCTTTTCAGCAAAAACGTGGCAGCATGTTGCTGTCATTGCACCAATATTAGTTATAGGGACTTTTGTTTTTATACGCTTTTCAACAGAACTTGATTTATTGACATTTGGTGAGGAACAAGCATTATCAAGCGGTGTTGAGGTAAAGAGAATAAAGTTATTACTTATTATTTTTGCAGCCCTTTTGACTGGTATTTCGGTATCGTTTTGCGGAACTATTGGCTTTGTTGATTTAATTGCGCCGCATATTGCAAGGAGAATGTTCGGAGCATCGCATAAAATAGTTATTCCAATGTCTATTCTAATTGGAGGAAGTCTCATGATGATTGCGGATTTAATTTCCAGAACCGTATTAGCTCCGAGACAACTACCAGTTGGTGCGATTACTGCTCTGATTGGAGCACCATTTTTTGCCTTTATATATTTTAAAAAGCAAAGGAGGATGGTGTAATATGATAACATTATCGAATGTAAGCGCAGGATACGATGGCGTACATGTATTAAAAAATATAAGCTTTTCTCTTTTGGGAGGCCAGAATTTAAGTATTCTGGGACCAAACGGATGCGGGAAAACGACATTACTGCGTGCAATGTCCGCTTTAATTCCTTTTGAAGGTTCCATTTCCATGGATGGACAGGCAATTCATCAGATGAAGCGAAAGGAATTAGCTTCTAAGATTGCCGTTATGAGCCAAATTAGTAATGTATATTTTTCTTATACTGTATTTGAGACAGTTATGCTTGGGCGATATCAGCACTTTAAAACTGGATTCTTAAAAACAGCTTCTGCTTCTGACTATGAATATGCAGATCATTGTTTGGAAATTGTCGGCTTACAAAAACAAAAAAACAGGCAGTTAAACACTCTTTCCGGGGGACAGCTTCAGAGGGCTTTTCTTGCAAAAGCATTGGCACAGCAGCCGGATGTTATTTTACTGGATGAACCGACAAACCATTTGGACTTAAAGCATCAGGTTGAACTTATCTCCTATCTTAAGGAATGGGGAAAAGATAAAAATCATTCTGTTATCGGAGTCTTTCATGATATTAATCTTGCCCTTTTGCTTACGGATGATATATTGGTATTAAAAGATGGAGAACTTGCGGGGATTGGGAATTATAAAGAAATTTTGACTTCTGACTTTTTGAAGCAGGTTTATAGTATGGATGTTGTTCAGTATATGAAGGAGTCTTTGAAAAAGTGGGGGTGAATTTTTTTATGGAGGGGGGATTTGCAAAACTTATTTCTAGGCGGTGGCTCTCTCTGGCAGTACTTTGTAAGCCCGTTTTTCTGAACATTGCAATGAGCCATTAAGCGCTTTAGAAACCGCTTAATGTCTCATTTCCATAGAAAAGAGGGCATTCCAAAGTTACTGCCAGAGGAAGCCGCCGCCCAGAAATAAGTTTTGCAAATTCTTCTTAAAAAATAAGTATGAAAAAAACTGGCTTCAATAAGAGCGATATTTAACCGTTATTGTAAATATAAAAATTAAAGGGAAATTGAGATATTATTAAAAAGAAATTGTTTTGAAAGGAAATTGTGAATTATGAATGTTTATAGAAGTGAGCAGGAGGCTTATCCTTTTCTTGCGGATGAGGCAGATGATTTAAGATGTGATTTTGAAATATTGACGGATAAAATCTCTAGTTTGACAGGGCTTTTAAAGGCACTTTGCAGTGAAACATGGCTGCTTGATGAATTGGATAAAGTCAATGCACTGGTTTATCATTTAAATCCCTCTCTTCGTACGTTTACAAGTATAACGAAGGAGGAATTCATATGGCTTTTGGAGCGAACTGACGCACATAAAAAAGAGGTATCTGACCATATTCGCACTTTTGTGCTTCCTCAAGGCTCAGAACGGGCTTGTTTGGCACATGTCTTAAGAACAGAGTGTAAAACACTTGTGCGTCTTATTTATCGGTATTTGTATTGTGATAATCATGTGGATACTCTTGTTATTGATTTTTCAAATGGACTTTCTAATTATTTTTTTGTATTGGCGGTGAGATTAAATGCACTCGATAATATAATGGAAAAACCTTTTGTTAGTCGTAATTATAAGTAAATTTACTTGGGTTTATATTAATGGCTTTCCCTAAACTTAGCAAATTATTTTGACATACTGATTTTTTGATATAAACCCACTATGTAAACATGTTCTCAATCCTTAAAAAATTCACTATACTCTACACCAAACTATACTTTCAGTACTTTCAAATCGCTGGCTTGACATAATCTTCCCATTAGCTGTAATTGCTCTACTACTGCTATATCCTCTGCTTGTGTCATATTTTTTGCCATTCGCACTGTCTGAATATTTCTTCCAATTGGAATATCCACTAATATCCACTGCATATTATACCTCCAACCTTGTGACTAATAAGTAACTTAGTTTGAGTATAATAAATGATTACTTCAATTATGCCACCAAATAGAAACAATCATACAGCACTAAATAAACCAGCACTCAATCCTTAAAAAACTCCTCATAATCTACATCAAATAATATTTTTAATGCTTTTAAATCACAGACTTTGATGTTTCTCCGCCCCGCTTCTATGTTTGCCAGCGTGCTTCTCGACATTAGCCCTCCCATTAACTCCAGCTGTTCAATCACCTGTTCTTGCGTCATATTCTTTTCCATTCGCACTGTTTGAATATTTCTCCCCAGCGGAATATCCCGTAAAATCCACTGCATAACTATAACCTCCTAATGTTTTGTGACTAATTAGTAACTTTCATATTGATTATAGTCTTGGAACTGTTATTTTTATAAAGATGCTTACTCGGCTTGACTAGATCTATTGCAAATATGGCCAAATTGGCCCGAAGTAATAAAAATTATTTTGATGATGAACACGCTTCCTATAGTTCATAAGTGCTAATCATACTTCTACTTCAATAAGAAATCCATTATTAATTTGGTAATAGGAACGTCGAGGTTTTTTCTCGCTCCATATAATAGTATTACTACTTGTACATATCGTCCCCTTTAAAATACCTATAGGAAGATATTTTTAAATCCAAATAGTCCTTTCCAAAAAATTGATAAGCAAACATTTCATTTGCAAGATATTCACAATCTATTAGAAACATGGATAAATCATCAGGTTCTATTGTACCTCCATGCGCAATTTTATTCCTTGCCTTGACAAGATTACTTACATCTTTTATATCTATCCGAATTTTATTCTTTTTTATAAATAGGGATATTTTATTAAACACGCTTCCATAGAATTCAAATTTGATACTTTTATAAATCATATCTACTTTTCTATCCATCATATCTTCTGTAAGTCTAACTTGTAATAATTTTTCAGTATAATTCTTTAATAATTTTCTCAATTCTCGCTTGTTATTTCTTGTTGAACCAGTGGTATGATGTCTCTCCATATACACCAGATAATGTTTCTTAGCAATTCGTTCTATTACTTTAAAAAAATATAAAAAAGCATCCTCATCTCTTCCTCTATATAAATTATCATATGCTATATTAAGTAAATCCAAAATATCATAAAAAAACTGATTATTAATATTAAAACGATTGATCTTTTCCTCAACATATTTTAGATTTTCAACTGATTTATTCGCTAAAAGTTTATTTGGTTCCAACTTCAATTCTCTTTCAAGAATCATATTATCTTCACTATAAAAGTTCAATGCAAACATAAAGGATAGAATTTTAGCTACATTTCTCATTTTTTTACTTGCTTCTTCTTTTGACAAACCGTTTCCATCCATCCAAAAAATTATACTTCTATCATCAAATTGATAAAATTGAATTACACATCCCATAAACTTAAAGCTTGCTCCATGACGTACAGCTGCTATATTTACAAAAACATCGTCAAAATTATCATAATCATACCGCATAATATAATTCATCTTCTACCTCCCAAGTATATTCTAATTAAGACCTCATTAAAGAATGATATAGTTAGCAGAAACTGCAAACTGTTTTCGGCTTTAAATTCTGATTCGTAGCAATTCATCTATAACACAAATTATACCATATTATTTATACAAAAAGAAACTATTTCTATCTGGTGAACTTCGGGCTAAATTCGAGATGTTGACAACCCCCTTGGTCAAGAAAGTCTGCATATATTTATGTAAATCAATTTTTGAGGTGATAGGTTATGAAGACAAGACAAAAAATCAACAGATAGAAATGCATTTGATAACAATTGAAGATTTGGTTCCAGATAATCACTTGCTTCGAAAAGTGAGTGATATCATTGATTTCTCATTTATATAATATATGATGAAGTAGAAGCAATGTACTGCAGTAATAATGGTCGTCCTTCAATTGATCCTGTAAAGAGGATTAGAGGCAGCTGAGCAGCAATGCCTCTTATCGTCAACGGCATTAAAAACCTAAAACGGATGATAAAGGCCATGGCATAGTGAACCATGACCTCAATAACCTTTTTCTTTGTCATGCTTTTTGCTGCTTTTATTAAAAACTTGTCATTATATTTTGCAGCTTTCTGATAAAGGAGGTTTGTCAACAGCTCGAACTTGTCCCGAAGTGGGAGTGCATATTTTATAATTTTTATATTCATATACTTCGAACCTTTTACCTATATAAAATCACTATATTGACTTAACATAAATTACACTATTATTGTCAGCCAACAATATTTTAAGAGAGGGGTGGTACTATCTCAAAGAAAGTTGGACGACCTTATTCTAAAAATCCAAAAGAAATACGGCTTACGGTACGGCTCGATAAGAAACATAACGATATTCTTTAAAACTATTCCAAAGAGCATAATATAACGAAAAATGAATCCGTAAGACAGGGTATTGAAAAATTAGATAAAGAAAAGGAATAAGAAAGAAGTGGCGGAATGATTCAGAAATTTGAAGGAAAAACTGGCGTGGATGCTGCTTAATCAAAAAAGCCCTTTAAAATTAGAATACCTATCTTTTTTGCGCTCTAAAATAAAAGAACAAAGATAAAGAAGTATATAAAAGCAACACTAGATGATTTCGACGAAGCTTAAAAGCCTGAAATAATCTAGTGTTGCTTTTGTTTTAGGTTTGAGGGGCTAAAACGCGCATTTCCCGACTGCCCCATTATTCTTATATCTATGTCTGAAATCCTCCTACTTGTGTTTTAAATCATCCCTTACTAGGTCAAAAAAGCCTCAGAAACAGCGTAAATACGTCATTTCTGGGGCTTACTTAACTCCATCCATCACATCTAGTATCTTTTTCAAACAGAAAAGCCACTTTTATTAACTTTCATACGCAAAATAATATGCCGCGATCTGGCTTCTGGAAGAAAAATCTTCTGTTTCTAATAGGCGCCTGACTTCTTCTTTTGTATAGAGCGCCGCATCAATCAATTCATTATCAGACGAATAATCACCGATGCTGCCTTCTTCTACCTCGACAAAAGCAATATGTGTCTTTATATCGGAAATAGCGACGGCTGAGTAGGAGGGAGGTAAAATGCGTTTGATTTTTTTGACTTTTAGGCCGGTCTCCTCGTAAAGTTCTCTTTTGATACAATCTTCAATTGATTCAGACTCTTCTAACATTCCTGCACATAAATTAAAAACCATTTTGTTAATACTCATTCTAAATTCTTTGAGCAGCAGTAATTTATCTTTGCAGGTTGCCACAATGGAAACACCACTTACACCGCTTCCTAAATCAGAGACAGAGGAAATGTCCCGCCGGCTTATCATTTCATACTTCTTTTCTCGGCCGGCTTTATTTTCGTATAGCAGTTCATATTTTTTTAAATATTTTCCATCTTCTATCTTTTTAAAATTAATTAATTTCATATAAAGCTCCTAATTAAGTTTTTCTTCTAATGTTGGTGTTGTTGTCTTTCTTGTCACTTCTACAAGACCTAGCGGAGTCATATCAATCAAATCAGTTTTTACCGGGTCTTTTTTTAAATACTGCCTAAAGGTTTGCAATAACTGTTGGTTATTTTCTTCGACGCTTAAATTAATAAAATCAATAATAATAATGCCGGATAAGTTACGCAGCCTGATTTGTCTTGCCGATTCCAGTGCCGCTTCTAGGTTTACCTTTAAGTGTGCTTCTTCCGGTGTTTTTTTATCAGAGAACTTTCCGCTGTTTACATCAATTACAGTTAATGCCTCTGTTCTTTCAATTATGAGATAACCACCGGACTTAAGCCAGACTTTTTTTGAACAAGCTTCATCTAACTGCTTTGAAAGACTATGCAGGGCTGATAATGAATAAGAATCATCACAATAAAGCTCTAACCGCTCTTTGCCAGTGACATTTAACAGGCTCTCATAAATATCTGCATAATCTGTAATGATACGGCCGTTCTGTATGCTTTTAACTTTCTTAACAAAAAAATCGGATTCCTTATAAAGACAGGAAAAAACAGTTCGGCTTTTTGCAGCCGCCAAAACTGCGCTGAGTGTTTGAGAAAGAGTTTTTAGCTCCTCTCCTAAAATTTCAAGCTCCTCCGGGGTTTTGAGTGTGCCTGCATTTGTTCGAATAATACAGCCAAAAGAATGCTCGGATAAAACTGAAACGGTTTCTTTGATATACTCTTTTAATCTTGTCTTTTCCCTTGCGCCAAGCTTGGAAGAATAGCTGATTCGGGTATTAACAAAGCTGACAACACAAAAGGTTCCACCGATTGAAAGATTGGAAGTTAAAACGGAATGTTTGGTTTTATGAGCCTCTTTTTTGACTTGTACAATAAGCTCGTCACCGATTGCTAATTTTCCGTTATATGTCCTGTTTAACAAAGAATGATCCAATGTTTCAGAGAGAGATAGATATCCGGTAACTCCGGGAGTATATTCCACAAAGGCCGCTTGAATATTTGGTAACACATTTTTTACTTTACCAATAAAAATATCGTTTAAATCATGACACCGGTTATTTGGCTCAAGATCAATTTCGATACAGCGGTCGTTTTCAAAATAATAACTTACTTTTTGTTTATTTAATTTTGTTAAGATTAACTTATTATCACTCATGCATATCCATTCCTACCGCATCTAATGGGATAAATTTTGGATTTTCCGGTGTTTCTATATTAGTATAGGTTTCTTCACGCGTAATAATCCAATCAAATTCACCAAACCGGGTGTTGTTTTCCTTATAAAAAGCTTCCATCACAAGAGCCGGTTTTACATTGCCCGAGCTGCTTGCATCAACTAACATAGAAATTGCCTTGTCCTTAATTTCAAGTTCAAAAATAAATGGCTTTAAATTAAGCTCCATTTCGCTTTTCTTAGTTTTTTTTGTAACGATAATTTCTGATTTCTTATAAAACGATTCGAGTTGACTGGTGTAGTCAAAGTCGGGCTCACAACCCTTTCGAAATCGTATCGTATATTTTGCGGCAGCAACGCTTGCCATCGCATTTCCGGCTTTTTCAGGAAGCTGCTTTATACTTAAAATTTCAATGCCTTCTACCATGACTTTATTTAGCTTTTCTTTCATCAGCTGCCCATTCATCGGCGCATTCATTTCAATATCAAAGTATTCTCCATTGCTATAAAGGCCGACCCCAAGCGGAGCGGCAAAGGACATAATTTGATGAGGATTAAAGCCGGCTGTATAGGCAATATCAATTTCAGCCCGGCGCATAGCCTTTTGAAAATATCTCATAATATCAAGATGACCAATAAAAATCATAGAACTGTATTTTGAAAATTTAATTCTTACTTTCGTATTCATTCGAAAACATTCTCCTTATTGGGTTCCTCTTGATTCACACAGTCCTTTGTTCTTTCTTCAAAGCAGATGCCGCCGCCAAATTTTGCCGCACCGCATCCGCTGCACGAAATCCGACAGTTTGGTGTAATAGTCCACCAGCGTCTTGTCCACCTTCAGCACCTTGAACGGTTGCCCGAAGAAGTGCGCTTTGAGGAAAACCGACCTTGCATAGACACCCGATTTTCCAAACATGGCGAGGAAACGGTTGTGTTCCTCTTCGTTGAAACGGACGGTGTAGCGGTACACCGCCGGATCGAGTTT
>CAYPIB010000010.1:20468-21376 GCA_964410675.1 uncultured Roseburia sp. | reverse complement strand
TGCACGAAATCCGACAGTTTGGTGTAACTATTTCGCTGCTTGCATTTTTCCATTCTTTTTCTAAAAATGAACGGCTGACACCGCAATCGATAAAGTCCCAAGGAAAGATTTCATCTAAGCTGCGTTCTCTTGTCGTATAAAAATCAATGCTGACATTACACTCAGCAAAGCTTTCAAGCCACTTATTATTATTGAAAAATTCACTCCATGAATCAAAGAGACAGCCCTTTTCATATGCTTTTAAAATTACGGGCGCAACTCTTCTGTCACCTCTGGCAAAAACACCTTCTAATACAGAAACATCTGCCTCGTGCCAGTTATATTTAATGCTTTTTTGATTTAGCTGGTTCGTTACTGCATATTTTACAGTCCTTGCTTTATCAAGATACTCTTCCTTTGTATACATTTTTGCCCATTGAAACGGGGTGAAGGGTTTTGGAATAAAAAAGGATGTACTTGTAACAATCTGCACTTTTCCACGCCTATTTTCCTTTGGCACGGTTTCATAATAGACTCTGGCGATTTTGTCGCTAAGGACGGCAATTTCTTCCATATCTGCTTGTGTTTCGGTTGGAAGCCCCAACATGAAATAAAGCTTTACCTTGCTCCAACCGCCAAGAAATGCCTCTCTGGCACCGTTTAAAATCACTTCTTCGGTCAGTCCTTTGTTAATCACATTTCTAAGACGCTGTGAACCGGCCTCCGGTGCAAAGGTCAGACTGCTCTTTCGAACGTCTTGCACTTTGCTCATAACGTCTAAAGAAAAGGCATCAATACGTAAGGAAGGCAGGGATATATTTATTTTTCGCTCATTACAATTTTCAATTAAAAAATCTATTAATTCCGGCAGCTTGCTATAATCACTGGAGCTTAAGGAACTAAGTGAAATTTCTTCATGACCGGTATTT
>CAYPIB010000010.1:14713-20458 GCA_964410675.1 uncultured Roseburia sp. | reverse complement strand
GTAAAGTAGCTGTAAGTGATGTATATTGTCCTTGACCATTTAAAAATACATTTGCTGGTTGATCAATCTTTATTTTATCTAATTTAGTTCTATCATCAGTAGATAAAGAATCTATTACATGATAAGTACCATCTGCAGATAATAATTTATTACCATCAGAAGATAAACCGGTATTTTGTAACATATCAACCGCATATTCGGTGAGCATTTCCAAGCTTCGCTCTCGTACCGGGCGATACAATTGCCCCGCCTGACAAAAACGACAGCCTCTGATGCAGCCCCGCTGTATTTCTAAAACGACACGGTCTTGTGTTACTTTAATAAAGGGAACAACCGGCTTTTTCGGGTAAAAGGTATCTGAAACATCCATTACGATTTCTTTTTCTATTTTAGCGGGTATTCCGTCCTTTGTTGGTATAAAAGATGCAATTGTGCCGTCTTCCTTATACTTTGCCTTATAAAAAAGCGGACAATAAATACCGGGCAGCTTTGCGGCCGCCTCTAGGAAATCAAAACGAGAACCGCCCTTGTCACGGTTTTTACGATAGAGTTGAATTAAAGTCTCATATTGCGTCTCGCCCTCACCGATATAAAACAGATCAAAAAATTCTGCAATCGGTTCAGGATTATAGGAGCAAGGTCCGCCGCCAAGCACAATCGGGTCTTCGTCTGTGCGCTCCTTTGCCAAAAGAGGAATTCCTGATAAGTCAAGAATTTGTAATATATTTGTATAACACATTTCATATTGCAAGGTAATCCCCAAAAAATCAAAATTCTTAATCGGATCTTGTGATTCCAAGGCAAATAGCGGAATTTGTTTTATTCTCATAATCTGGTCTAAATCGACCCAAGGGGAATAGACTCTCTCACACCAGACTCCTTTTAACTGGTTGAACATATCATACAGAATTTGAATTCCTAAATGAGACATTCCAATCTCATAAACATCCGGAAAGCACATGGCAAATCGTACATCAATGTCATCCAAATTTTTCATGACAGAATTCACTTCTCCGCCGATATATCTTGCCGGTTTTTCAACTTTTAATAATATTTCATCATTTAGCGCTAATTTTCTCATAATCAAAAGTATACGTGAAATCTTCTACATAAGCAACCAAATTGTTTGTGAAATCTTTATTCAAATAAGTTTTTACTTGCAGTTTAATAGGTGCAAAAGAAACATTTGGCATGTTCCCTAAAACAATATAGCATATCAAAATAAGAACCGCGACAGCGCTTCTAATCTTAAAGGAAAAAGGTGATTTTAAATGATGATCAGGGGTATTTACTTGAGCTGTATCTGCACCCTTTTCTTCATACGGGTATGCAGATACAGAAGAAACAGAGAGAGGTTTTCCATATAAGATTGCCTCTCTTTTACCTATCGTTTGTAGATTTTCTTCATGTGCCTTTCGAATCGAATGCACAAGTTCTAACTTTTTATCAGTACTAACATTTGAATTTGCCATTATAATTGACTCTTTCCATTTATACTTGATAAAGTATATGAAAAAGGCTGTCTGAAAAAGAACAAAAAGTTAGCGGTTTGCAAGTTCAGCGGTTATTTCCTCCCACGTAACTTCTTTTTCAGCCATAAGCACCATCATGTGATAAAGAAAATCTGAAATTTCATATTTTATTTCGTCGGCATTAGGATTTTTAGAAGCAATCACAATTTCAGTCGCTTCCTCGCCAAGCTTTTTAAGAATTTTATCGATTCCTTTGTCAAATAAGTAATTCGTATAAGAGCCTTCTTTTGGATTAAGTTTCCGGTCTTTTATAACAGCCATCACACTTTCAAAGACCTCAAGCGGATTTTTCTCGTTATCTTCATAAGGAATGAGTTCACGATAAAAACAGCTGTAATTACCGGTGTGACAAGCGGCTCCTACCTGCTTTACTTTAGCTAACAGCGTGTCATTGTCACAGTCTACACTTAAACCCTTTACATACTGGAAATGTCCGCTTGTTAAGCCTTTAATCCAAAGCTCTTTACGGCTTCTGCTATAATAAGTCATTTTGCCGGTGCGTAGTGTTTTTACATAGGCTTCTTCGTTCATATAGGCAGCCATTAATACTTCGTTAGTCTTATAATCCTGTACAACGACCGGTAATAAGCCGTTTGCATCTAGTTTAAATTCCGAAAAACTCATAACTGCTTCAAAAGTATGCACACGCATACCTCTCTCCTTACATAATTGCTTTAATGCATGAATTTCTTTGATGTTTTCATTAATTATATTGCCACAGACTCCGGATACATTTTTAAGCTCTAACGTTGCCAGCATTTTATCAAGGGAAACGTCCGGAAGCATAGTTATAATCGGAAGGCTGCTTGCGCCCAAGCAATTTTTCAGCGCGTGTTCATCAATTAAAATCAGTTCTTCGGCATATTTTTCAATTAATTCTTTCTTAATTGCTATATTATCGGCACTGGCAATAGAAATGGCGATTTTTTCGGCTCCGAATTTTAGTGATACCTCTTCTAATATATCCTCCCCTTCTTGTTTGCCCAGATTTAATACCGCTTTTTTGCAGCCTGCATATAAAAGTTTTTTTACATCTTCCATGCGTTTAATATTTCCTGCTCCATAAACGGGGATTTGTACTCTTTCACAAATACGTTTTATAATACTGAGAGACTCCTCTTGTGCGGCATCGTTTAAGGACAAATCAAAAATAAGCAACGCATCTACATCGTTTTCTGCATAGTTTACCGCTAATTCAATCGGATCCATGGAAACAATTGTTCTATCTTGAAAACTTTTTACCGCTTTTTGGTTTTCTAAATAAATGCTTGCAACAAAATTCTTATAATTCATAAGCTTTTATCTCCTGTTATATATTATTCTTACTTATAATAATCCCTTTGTGCTAAGGACATCGGTAATGCGGCTGTCATAAGAAACGGCTTCATCAAGCGCCTTAGCAAAAGCTTTAAAGATTGCTTCGATTTTGTGATGGTCATTTTGACCGGATAATAATTTAATATGTAAATTAATTCCGGCACGATAAGACAGGGCATAGAAAAATTCTTTTACTAATTGTGTTTCAAAATTTCCTACTTTATCAGAAGAAAAATCACATTCAAAATTTAAGTATGGCCTTCCTGATAGATCGACCGCACAAAGGACAAGAGCATCATCCATAGGAAGAATAAAGTTACCAAAACGGCGAATTCCGGTTTTATTGGAAAGTGCCTTGTTAATAGCATCCCCAAGTACAATTCCGATATCTTCTACGGTATGGTGCCCGTCTACATGAATATCTCCTTTGGCACTGATTTCTAAATTGAAAAATCCATGCCTGGCAAAACCTTCTAACATATGATTAAAAAAGCCGATTCCTGTCTCTATCTTACTTTCCCCGTTACCATCTAATTCAAGCTTTAGTTTAATATTTGTTTCATTTGTAACCCGATTGATTTTACTGCTTCGTTCCATTTAAACCGCCCCTTTCTACATCAATATTTTATTTTTCAAATCTAACCTTAATTGAATTTTCGTGTGCCGTCAAGCCCTCTTTTCTAGCAAAAAGTTCAATATCTTTATGTACTGCCTGCAATGCATTTTTAGAGTAAGAAATGATACTAGTTTTTTTCATAAAATCGTCAATATTAAGTGGGGAGAAGAACTTTGCCGTCCCGTTCGTAGGCAGTACGTGATTCGGTCCCGCAACATAATCGCCTAAAGGTTCACAAGAGTATTCACCTAGAAAGATTGCACCGGCATGTCGAATTTTTGTCATCAAA
This sequence comes from uncultured Roseburia sp., assembly GCA_964410675.1. Lineage (GTDB taxonomy): Bacteria > Bacillota > Clostridia > Lachnospirales > Lachnospiraceae > RGIG3040. The sequence continues at coordinate 16,704 of CAYPIB010000010.1, read as the reverse complement.
GTAAAAGGATCCTTTGTTAATATCTCGACATGTTCTGAAGCAATTTGATTTGCGGCATCGATTAAATCCTCTTCTGTTTCTGCCACTAAAATATAACCGTAATTGTCTAAAGATTTATTGATAATATCTTTTCGTTCCAAACGCTCGGCATAAAAATCAACCCACGTTGAAACTTCTTCTGCAAGTTTCGTGCTTGTTGTGATTAAAATTGCAGAAGCTAATTCATCATGTTCCGCCTGTGAAAGTAAGTCGGCGGCAATATATTTCGGATTTGCATCCTCATCTGCCAATACTAAGATTTCACTTGGACCGGCAATGGAGTCAATGCTTACAAAACCATATACGGCCTTTTTGGCCAGGGCAACGAAAATATTGCCCGGTCCCACTATTTTATCTACTTTTGGAATTGACTCGGTACCAAAAGCCATTGCTGCGACAGCCTGTGCACCACCGCCTTTATAAACCCGCTCAACGCCCGCTATTTTTGCGGCTGCCAATGTACCGGCATTTACCTTTCCGTTTGGCCCCGGAGGTGTCAGCATAATAATTTCTCGTACTCCGGCAACCTTTGCCGGAATTACATTCATCAGTGTAGAGGAAGGATAAGGTGCCTTACCGCCCGGAACATAAACACCGACACGGTCTAGGGGGGTTATTTTTTGCCCTAAAATGGTACCGTTTTCTTTTGCATCAAACCAACTGTTGTTTTTTTGCTTTTGATGAAACTCTTTAATATTAGCTGCCGATTTTTTCATCGTTTCAATAAATTCGGGCTCCAGTGATGCAAATGCTTCCTCGAATTCAGCTTCTGTAACTAATATCGTATCAGCAGTGATTTCACAGTGATCAAACTTTTTTGTGTAGTCAAATAATGCCTGATCTTTATGTTGTCTTATATTTTCGATAATTTCAGAAACAACACTCTCATACTGCCCATAATTGTTTGGACTTCTCTTTAAAAGACTGTCGAGCAAATCTTTTTTTGACTCTTCATTTAATTGTATCATTTTCATTTTAATACCTCGCTAGTATTCTTAAGTATTATGTTTATAAACGTTCTTTTAAATCAGCAATCAGCTTTTTGATACGCTCTGCTTCCATTTTCATGCTTACTTGATTGACAATCATGCGTGCCGAAATGGGGCAAATTTCTTCCAACACTTCAAGTCCATTTTCACGCAGTGTTGATCCCGTTTCAACAATATCGACGATGACATCGGACAGCCCGACAATCGGACCTAATTCAACCGAACCATTTAGCTTTATGATATCAACTGTCTGATGTTTTTTATTATAAAAATAATCTTTTGCAATTTTTGGATATTTGCTTGCTACACGAATCATTTCGTGATGCTTCAAAAGCTCTCTTGCACCGGCAGGACCGCATACACACATCCGGCATTTTCCAAAGCCTAAATCAAGCACCTCATAGGCACGTTTTTCTTCTTCTAACAGTGTATCTTTACCAACCACCCCGATATCAGCAACCCCGTATTCTACATAAGTCGGAACATCGGGACCTTTGGAAAGAAAAAACTTTAATTTTAATTCTTCATTGATAAAAATTAATTTTCTGGAACTTTTATCTTTCATTTCCTCACAGGTAATTCCGATTTCTTCTAAAAGCTCCAGTGTTTTTACTGCCAGACGGCCCTTTCCAAGTGCAAAGGTTAAGTATCTCATATCTTCACTCATGAAACTTCCTCCTATAAAAAGATAACTTCTGTAATATTATTATTTTTAGCGAAGTTATCATAGTCTTCGTTTTTTTTGTCAGAACACCGCTGCATTAACTCTACAAAACTGCCTTGCTTTCGAAGGGCATCGGCCCTTTCCAGTGCGTCCTTTAGGCCTTCCTTTTCATAAACAATCAGTGTACTGTTTTCTTCGATATCAATGGAAATCTTTTGTCTTAAAAGTGCTGCCATAAGATCATCTACGATAATCATAAAGCCAATACCCGGTGCTTTTTTGCCAAAATAAGAAAGCAG
>CAYPIB010000010.1:11270-14684 GCA_964410675.1 uncultured Roseburia sp. | reverse complement strand
CACCGGCACCATAAGTATAGCCTTTGAAAATGACCCCGGTATAATAATTGTATTTACTCAGCATGCCAAGATCAAAAGAAACATATTTTTCCACACCATAAAGACAAAGTACATCATAGAGATTTTCCAAATGTAAAATGGCAGTAAGAGACCGGCTGTTTGTAACAAATTTCTTCATCTCCACAAGCTTATCAAGGGCACCAAAGGCATCGGAAATTTTTAAAAGTACTTCCGCTTTTTCGGGTTCTATTTCCTTGGATTGCAATAAGTCCTGTGCTCCGAAGAAATTTTTAGTAGAAATAAATTCTCTTAATTCCAGCTCCGTCTCTTCGTTAAGACCAAATTCTTCACAAAGTCCTTTAAAAAAATTAACTTCTCCGATACTTATCTGAAACTCGGTAAGACCGACGCTTAAAAGACATTGTACCGCCAGATTGATCATTTCGGCATCCGCATCAATGGAAGCATCATTAAAGAGTTCTGCACCCATTTGGGTTGTTTCCTTTAGTTTTCCTTGAAGATTGGATGTGTTTGTAAAAGCATTGCCGGAATAAGTAAAACGGATTGGAAGTGTTTCTTCCATAAAATACTTTGCCGTGCTTCTGGCTACAGAAGGGGTAAAATCCGGTCTTAGGACGAGGGTTTCACCTTCCTTATCAAAGAATTTATATAAATCCCTGCTCTTTGTTGTACCGATTTCATTGCCGAATACATCAAAAAATTCAAAAGATGGTGTTTGAATATCTTTATACCCATACTTTTTAAATATATGATGAAGCTTATCTTGAGTTGCTAATTTATTTTGATATTCTACTCCATAAATATCTCTTACTCCTTCTGGGGTATGTACGAATCGTTTACTCATAATTATTTTCCCTCCTTGCTTTAATACGTTAAAGTTCTAATTCGATAGCATGTCAAACTATCGATAGTATACTAAACGAAATGTTAGCTGTCAACCTAATCTTTTATTTCATGCATTCATCGCGTAAGGACAAATCCAACTGCAAGGTGTCTAAGAAAGGCACAAGTATTCCCGGTTTTTTAGGAATTATATATTGCAAGTCGAGCTCGTCAAAACGGAAACTTTTTCTGCCGCCTTGCCTTGCTCTTGTCCAAAATTTTTTTAATTGTCGAAAAGGAAGATAGTAAAAGATATCTTTGTGAGTGTAGTGAATGATAAAAAATGAAATCCCTTGCTGCTGTTCTAAATCTTCCATAAAGAGAATTTGATGTTCGTGAATATTTTGCAGTGCAAATGTGTCAACAGCGCATTCCTTAGCATCAAAGCATACAGGAATCCCTTGTACGGCACCAATATAATCAACCGTACTCTTCTGCTCAAAGTAAGCAAGTGTAATATGGCGGTGTTCTTTATCTATTTTTATCGGGGTAATTGGCGTCGGAACTTTTTGAATCAGTGCCAGTCCGCCTTCGCGGTATTTTTCGTTTGTCCGGTTAATTAATTCTTCCAGGGCTGAACCCCTTAACCCCCTTGAATTCCAAGTAGGCATAATAACCTCCTGCTAATTTTAAAAACTGTTTGTCTTTAAGTATACCATTATTTGTATATAAAATAAATTAAAATCTGCAGATATTCATTGAATACCTGCAGATACGTTTAAGAAACAACTGATTTATATTTCCATTTTGCTTGAATAAACCTCGCAACTGCTAAGAGTGCTGCAATAATCCATGTCAGTGAATTGGCGTACCAGACACTCCATACACCTAAAACAGGCAGCAAAACCAATAAATTAGCGAGTATAATTCTTGATATTACTTCAATTAGTCCATTTGCCATAACATAATTTGCATCACCGGCACCATTTAGTGTTCCGCCTATGGCATAAATAAGTCCCAGCGCAATATAAAACCAGCTTGTTATTTGCAGTCCCTTTGCTCCGATTGCAATTACTTGTGCATTTTCGACAAACAGTCCGACAATTGGATTAGCAAATAAATACATTACGTTAATCATGAGAATGCTGAATATAACAACCATAATGCAACCTCTTTTACATCCTCTTTTTACTCTTTCATGCTGACCAGCGCCTAAATTTTGTCCGGCAAAGGTTGAAAGTGCCATATTCAGTGAACCAAACGGCTGATGAACAAATTGTTCGACTCTGCTAGTTGCCGTATATGCTGCCACAACAGTTGCGCCAAAACGATTTACAACACTTTGAAGTGCAACACCTGAAAAAGCAATCATGGCATTTTGTGCTGCTACAGGTAAGCCGATGCGGCAGCTTTTTTTAATAATATTCCAATCAATCATAAAGTGCTGCTTCTCAAGTTTCAAATAAGGATTACTCCAGACAGCAAATATAATTGAGCCGATGGCAGAAACAGACTGAGAAATTATCGTTGCCCAAGCAACACCAGCAACACCCATTTCAAATTCAATGACAAACCATAAGTCTAGAACAACGTTTAAAATACTTGCCACAACCAAAAAAATAAGCGGCGTTTTAGAATCACCAAGCGCTCTTAGAATCGCTGAAATACCATTATAAATCGCAACAACGATTGTAGCTCCGCAGACAATCTGCATATACAAAACAGCATCATCCAAAATTAGCTTTGGTGTATTCATTAATATTAAGATCGGCCTGGCAAAAATCACGCTGATTAAACTGATTATAATTCCGGCTGTTAAAATAATATATATAGAGTTAGCAATAATTTGCTTTACTTGTTCCTGCTTTCCGGCACCAAAATATTGAGAAATTAAAATACCGATTCCCGAAGTCAGGCCAAAGCATAGTGAGAAAAATAGGAAATTCAAGTTTCCCACACTGCCAACAGAGGCCAGTGCATTTGCACCAACATATCTGCCTACGACTACGGAGTCTACCATATTATATAATTGTTGAAAAATATTGCCGATGAGCAGCGGAAAAGCAAAGCGCAGTAAAAGTGCAACCTCATTTCCTTTTGTCATATCAAGTACATATTTCTGTTTCATAATAAATAACCTCACAGTCAAACATACTAATGTTTGGAGAAATACTGAGCGACTATATCTAAGGATGGCTTTTTATAAATTTCATAATTTCTGTCTTTTAGTGCGGCAGAATCGGAATATAGCTTTCCATCCCATGACCAAAGTGCACAGCCACGTATAAAGTTTCTTTTTTCAATTGCCTCAAACATTGCCTTATACCAGTCAGCTTGTCCTTGCAAATCAACCTTTCCTGTCAAAGTCCAGTTATTTGGAACATATTTAGAACCTTCGGTAGACATACAGCCAAGTTCCGCGAAAAAGAAAGGTTTGTTATATTTTTGGACAATTGCCTCAATTCTATCCAATTGTCTCTCTAAATCATCAATCGGATAATATCCGCTCGATGAAATAACATCGACACAGTCCCACCAGCCCACATTGTGTTCCTGATATTTATCCGTGTT
>CAYPIB010000010.1:0-11256 GCA_964410675.1 uncultured Roseburia sp. | reverse complement strand
CGGATTGCACGGATAACGTCACGCCATTCTGACTCCCTGTGTTCGCTCATAACCATTTCACAGCCGGCTATAAACATATCACAGTTCATTGTCTGGGCTATTTTAGCATAGTGAAGCTGAAATTTTTTATAGGACTCAAACCAGTTTCCCCACTTCGGTTCACAAACGACATCTTCATCAAAAAAACTGATATGCGCCCGCCAAGTACCGTTTTTGCAATTTACCGTTGGTTTTAAAATAACTTTTAAGCCAAGCTCCTTGGCATAAGAAATCATACCGCACAACTCTTCATCTGTAACATTTGCTTCGTTTTCATAACAAATATCTTCTGATTGAGGAGTATCCTGCAAACCGTTCGGCGTAAAAATAACATAATTTGCCCCAGTACTCTCTTTCATCTCCCTCAAGCTGTTCATACTCTCTTCCTCTAAAAAACTTCCTTTTCTTGAAAAAGGATAGAAATTTACACCTTTAATATAATCCATTCTGCAATACCTCCTTTTTGTTTTTGCAATTTCACTATAGCAAAACAAAAGAAAAAGGAATATAATGATTTTATACAAAAAATAGAACAAATCTATTTTGGAGGAAGAATAATGAATTATTTATACGAAAATACCGACAACTTAAATTCACCAATCGAGGCATTTGACATCGATACAAATATAGATGTATTTCCAGTTCCTTCACACTGGCATTATTTTGTTGAAATTATTTATATTTTAGAGGGACGTGCATGGATTACATTAAATGAAAAGGTATATGTGGCAGATACCGAAGAAATGATTTTTATACAGCCTCAGGTTGTACATTCGATTCATACTGCTTCCCAAGGGCATTTAAGATATAGTGTTATTAAATTTGATATTAACAGCCTTTCTTTATCGAGAGGATACTTTCCAAGACTGAGCGGTCTCTTTCGCCAGGCAGTGCAGGAAGATAAATACCCGGTTACATTTTCAAAAAAAGATTTTGAAACCGTTTCTCTACCAACTTTTTTTGCAATTTGTGTAAAGGAAATGAAGGACAAAAACTATGGATATGATATTTCACTACAATGCGCAATCGGATCATTATTAATTGAAATATTGAGGATTTGGCGTGAACTTGGTTTTTTCCCGGATGGGGCATATGCGATGGAAAATACCTATTCTATTCATGATATATTAGAGTATATTGATGAGCATTCCTCTGAAAATTTAAAGGTTGAGGAGCTGGCAGATATGTGTCATATGAGCTATTCTTATTTTGCCAAGACGTTCCATACACTATACGGAAAATCCTGTAAGCAGTATATTGAATTTATTCGGCTTTGCAAAGTAGAGAATTTATTATTATTTACAGATTACGATTTAAATTATATTAGCAGTGAAACGGGATTTTCAGACTGCAGTCACTTAATCCGTATTTTTAAACGCAAATATACGATGACACCAAAGCAATATCGGCTTAAATATCAAAAGAAGTAATGTGGGCCATATGAAGTAACTTAAGAAAGCTTTTGGGCAGTTTAGCCTTAAATTGTTTACCCGACAGATGCTCGAAGGGGGCAGATAAGGCAGGCAGTATTAATTTGTAAGCATGCAGTAACTGATGGGAAATGTTAAATTCCTTCTTCATTTCATCATTATAGGCTCTGGTGCCGTACTTGTAATCGCCTATAATCGGATGGCCAATGGATGCCATATGAGCGCGGATTTGATGTGTCTTTCCTGTGATTAAGCAGACTTCTGTTAATGTAACGGTTTGATTCTTAAGCTGTATTTCTTTTAAAGGCGTAATAACGGTAGAAATAAAAACACTATCCGGTGTTGCTTCTTTCTGCAAAGAGACTTTATTTGCTGCCTCATCTTTTTTTAAATATCCTTCTAAATGAACCGGTTTTTTCAAAGCGCCTTTCACAAGCGTTACGTAAAACTTCTGCAGGGATCTGTTTTTAATAATCTCGTTCATTTGCTGCAATCCCTTTAACGTTTTCCCGCAAATGACAATACCGGATGTGTTGCGGTCAAGCCGATTGCAAATGGACGGTTTAAACGTCGCTAAATCCTCTTCTAATAACTGACCGCTTTTGATTAGGTAGGCTATCACATATTCATTTAGTGAAGTGTCGGTAATTTTTGCTTTTTGAGAAAGTAAACCGGCCGGTTTATTCACGAGAAGAATATCCGTATCCTCGTAAATAACTTCAAACGAAGATGGAATGCGAATAGCGGAAAAGTCCTCGGTATCGCCTTTAGAAAATTTAGCAAAGGTATCTTCGGATAAAAAGAATTTTACGCAGTCTCCCTTTACAAGTTTTTCTTTACCATCGGCTTTTTTATTGTTTAGTGTAATATTTTTTTTACGAAGCATTTTATAATAAAAACTGGATGAAGCCTTTACAAGAACTTTGGCAAGGTATTTATCCAATCGCTGACCGGCTTCGTTTTCATTTATTATTATTTCAATCATTTTTTTCTCCGGTTATGTAGATTAACATTATAGGGAAATGTGATGCAATATATTCATGGCACCTTGATCCGTTTCTTCATTTTCAAATGGAAGAAGCATTAATTGCTTTACCCTTGTCTCGTACACATCTAAATTATCAAAGATTTTAACGGTACACTTAAAACCATTTTTGGATACTAACATAGAGATATGTTTTTCTAGCTCTTTAAAATTTTTATCGGTGTTTTCACTAAAACCGCAGATTGTTCCGTTTTTTACAATAATTGAGGGAACCTCATAGGTAACTTTTTCGGTTGTAAAAACAAGACCATAGGAATGAACAACGTGTTTAAAATTTCCGAGTTTGTCCGATAACGTATTTTTTAGCGTTTCGCTGCACCCATGATAATGTAAATACATATACATACTGACAGCACTTTTACTTGCCGGAAGCATTCCGAGCACGGCAAAAATTGTTAAAACATTGGCACGGCTTAATGTTACTGCATATCCGGCAATAAACAAACTGCCCGAAATACCAAACATAATTAAAGTTTTTATAATTTCGTAATTTCTCTTTTTAGTATAATAAAGAAAGCTTCCTTTTGGGTATTTTTTATTTATCATTTCACACCTCGCAGAAACTTTGCATAAATATCTAAAATAATTGACATCGGAACTATTTTTGTTACGAATTTCAAACCCTTCATAGAAAGCTTATGGACAATTACTTCTCGCTTATGAAAGCTTTCCTTAATTGCCTGCGCAACTACTTTTTCCTTTTTTGCCATAAAAGACTTCTTCAGAGAAAAAGGAGTACCGGACTCTTCAGCAATGTCAAAAAAAGGAGTATTTACCGGTCCCGGACAAACAGCACTCACCCATATTTCCCGGCTCTTAAGCTCCCGCTTTAAAGCTCTGGAAAATGATAACACATAAGACTTTGATGCAGCATACACTGCAAAATTGGGCTGCGGCAGAAAGGATGCTGCAGAGGCGAGATTAATAATATAACTGTTACGTGTCATAAATGGTATTACTAAATAAGTCATTTTTGTAAGAGCTTCACAATTAAGGGCGACCATTCCGGTGTTATCGCTAAGTGAAATATCCGTAAATGCCCCGGTTTTCCCATAACCGGAACCATTAACAAGAATTTTCACATTTGGGCGCAGCTGTTTAAGCGTTTGTTCAAATTCCTCATAGGAAGCAGAGTTTGTTAAATCCATAGCGAAATAGCGCAGCTTTGCTTTAGTATTCTTTTCAAGCGTCTGCATCGCCTCTTTTCTTCTGGCAATCAGCCAGAATTCATCAATTCCTAAACATTTTTTATCTAACTGCCTGACAAATTCCTGTCCGATTCCGGAAGAAGCTCCGGTTACAATTGCTATTTTCATATGGCACCTTCTTTACCTACTTTTTTTTGTGTATATTTCGAATTGTTTTTTTCTTTTTCGAATTGCTTTTATTTTCTCTTTTTTTATTATCACCATTTATTTTATGAACATTCCCGCTATTTTTGGCATAGCCGCCGCTTTTCCTTGGCCGTATAAGACATTTCTTATCAAATCCAATTAAGTCTTCACGCTTGGCAAGCTTAAGCGCCTCTGTAACAAGCTCGTAATTGTTAGGATTGCGATATTGAATCAGTGCCCTCTGTAATGCTTTCTCGTGCGGATTTTTGACGGCATAAACAGGCTTTAAGTCTCTTGGGTCAACTCCGGTAAAATACATGACGGTTGACATAGTAGATGGTGTTGGATAAAAGTCTTGCACCTGTTCTGGCATATAACCTAAATCTCTTAAATATTCAGCAAGCTCCACGGCTTCTTTTAATGTTGAACCGGGATGAGAAGACATTAAATACGGAACAACAAATTGCTTTTTTCCCAGTTGTTTATTTAATTTATTATATTTAGCAAGAAATTTTTCATAGACAGCATTTTGTGGTTTACCCATTTTAGATAACACGGCATCACAAATATGCTCCGGTGCCACTTTAAGCTGACCGCTAATATGATGTTCGACAAGTTCCTTAAAAAAGGTATCATCTTTATCAGCAAGCATATAGTCAAAGCGAATTCCTGAACGGACAAATACTTTTTTTACCCCCGGAAGCTCTCTTAACTTTCTAAGCAGCTCCAAATAATCACTGTGATCGACTTCTAAATTATTACATGGCGCCGGAAAGAGGCATTGTTTACTTTTACAGACTCCCGCAGATAACTGTTTCTGACAGGAAGGGTGTCTAAAATTAGCAGTCGGTCCGCCGACATCATGAATATAGCCTTTAAAGTCAGGTTCCTTTATGATGAGTTTTGCTTCTTGTATGATTGACTCGTGGCTTCTAACCTGCACGGTACGGCTTTGATGAAACGTAAGAGCACAAAAACTACAGCCGCCAAAGCAGCCTCTATTGCTGATTAACGAAAATTTAATTTCACTGATTGCAGGAACACCTCCTAATTCTTCATAGGAGGGATGATAAGTTCTTTTGTATGGTAAATTATAAACAGCATCCATTTCTTCTACGGAAAGCGGCGGCTGAGGCGGGTTTTGTACAATAAAGCTGCCGTTAGGATAGGCCTCTGCCAATGTATTGCCGGTAAAAGGATCGGTATTATCGTATTGTATTTTAAAGCTTTTTGCATATTGAACCGGTTCGTTTTTCATTTCTTCATATGACGGTAACATGTCAGGTTTAAAAATATGGGTAATATCCTTTGTCTTATATACGGTACCTTTGATAAACGTAATATCAGATACTGCGATGCCGCTGTTTAGTGCATCGGCAATTTCGACAATTGATTTTTCACCCATACCATAAGAAATTAAATCGGCACCGCTGTCTAATAAAATAGAACGTTTAAAAGAGTTTGACCAGTAGTCATAATGAGCAAGCCTTCTAAGACTTGCTTCAATCCCGCCGATAATAATCGGTGTATTTTTATAAGTACGCCTGATTAAATTACCATACACAACCGTTGCATTATCCGGACGTTTATAAGGTTCGCCTCCCGGCGTATAAGCATCTTTTGGGCGATGCTTTTTTGATACGAAATAGTGGTTTACCATAGAATCCATATTTCCGGCGCTGATGATAAATCCAAGTCGTGGTTCACCCAGTATCGTAATGCTGCTGTCATCTTTCCAGTCCGGCTGTGAAATAATGCCGACACGATATCCATTTGCTTCTAGGATGCGGCTGATAATAGCGTGTCCAAAGGAGGGATGATCGACATAGGCATCTCCTACTACATAGACAAAATCCAATTGTGCTATATTTTGCTCTTTTAAGTCTTCTTTATTCATTGGTAAAAATCCGGTCATATAAGTCCTCTTACTTCTTCTTGTGATAATTCTCGATATTGTCCAAGTGCCAGCGTTTCATCTAATAAAATACTGCCAATCGAAATTCTCTTTAAGTATGTTACTTCACATCCCAAAGCCTTTAGCATCCGTTTTACTTGATGAAAACGACCTTCTATCATTGTTAAGCAGCCTCTCAAGTCTTGACTGTTGTGGTCAATAACTTCAAGCTTGGCTGGCAGAGTCAATGGCTCGTTTGCTCCGATTGAAATGCCCTCTTGCAATTTTCTTTGTGCATGTTCTAAAAGACTGCCGGCAGCTTCAAAATAATAAACCTTTTCCACATGATTTTTAGGGCTCATAATCTTATGGGAAAAGGCACCATCCGTAGTAAGTAATAAAAGTCCCTCGGTATCCTTATCTAACCGGCCAACGATAATGAGTCTTTTTTGAAGGCTTTCTTCAAATAATTCCAAAACAGTTTTATTTACGTTATCTTTCGTGGCACAGACATATCCTGCCGGTTTATTTAACATATAATAGCGTTCTTTGCAAAAAGAAATAGATTTGTTTTTATAACAGACAAAATCCTTACTTTCATCCAGCTTAAAAGCGGAATCTTTACAGAACTGTCCGTTAACCGTAACAAATCCTTTTTTAATATCATTTTTAACTTCACTTCTTGTACCGATTCCTGCATCTGCAAGAAACTTGTCTAAACGCATTTATTTAAATCTCCATGAATGAAAGTCAAAGTTTACAATACTATATTAGTATACACTATTTTATTTGAAAATGGGATTTTAAATATGAAAAGTTTGTTAAAAAAAAGTCTGTTAACGTGTTCCATTGCATTTTTAATGCTATTTGTTTTAATGAATGGAAAAACAGCGAAAGAGTTTGCCGCCCTTGGTCTGATGACCTGGTTTGAACATATGATACCAACCTTACTGCCGTTCATGATTTTTTCGGGTATTTTAATTAATTTAGATTTGGTCATCTTATTTATGAAACCATTTTCTAAATTATTAAAACCGCTTTTTCGCGTGAACAGCTATTGTATTTATGTGATTGTAATGGGATTTTTATGCGGTTTTCCAATCGGGGCAAAAAATTGTGCCTCACTCTATAAAAAGGGAAAGCTGACAAAAGATGAAAGCGAATTTTTACTTGCTTTTACGAATAACATTGGTCCTACATATTTTTTTACTTTTGTACTTACGAATGTATATCAAACAAATTCTCCCATTTACAGCACTTTTTTAATGTTTGGTCTGCCGCTTTTATACGGCTTGTTTTTACGTTACACTTTGTATAAAAATAAAATCTCCTGCTATGGCGGGCAGGAGGAAAATTTTAATTCTAAATTACTTACAAATACACCCAAAAAAGGTCCAATTTCTCTTTTTGAAGCAATTGACGGTGCAATCACATCCTCGCTAGTTCAAATTGCTATGCTTGGCGGCTATATGATCTTATTTAATCTGCTTGTACTGATTCCTTTTATTTTGTTAAAAGGACAACCGGAATTTTATGGGGTTATCCATAGTATACTGGAAATCTCAGGCGGCTTTGCCATTATTAAACATCAAAGCTTCAGTGCTTTGTCCCGCTGTCTATTAGTACACGGAGTGTTATCCTTTAATGGCCTTTGCTGTTTTGCCCAGACACTGAATATCTTGCAGGGAACCTCATTAAGCTCCCGTAAGTACTTCATTCATAAACTTGTGCTATGTGGAATTACTGTATTCGTTATATTAATGACGAGTAATTTCTTTATTAAATAATTTCAATCGGACCGTTTTTTTGATGATCCGGACCGTTTTTTGTATTCATCGCTTCCGCATCCTGCTGATTAGGATCACTCTCTTCTGCCGGATAAAGCTGAGACCGGTTTTCGGTCACAATATCATAGCAGCCCTTTAATGATAAAACAAGATTTTCATATTTAGCATTTGCAATATCCATGGAATGTGAAATAATGTTTTCCAAATTGCCAAGTAAATCATCGGTATACTGCATTGCTGCAGCTTTTACATTATTAGCCTCTAATGTCGCATTATCAAGAAGTTCCTGTGCTTGCTGGGTAGCTAGGGCAACAATTTCATTTGCCTGTGCATATGCCTGTTGTTTAATTTCATGTTCATTAATTAATTCATTTGTATGGACGGTAGCTTCATTAATCAACTCCTCTGCCTTTTGACGGGCATCGTTTAAAATAGCTTCTTTATTGCTGATTATTTTTTGATAGCGTTTAATCTCTTCCGGTGTCTTCATACGCAGTTCGCGTAAAAGTTCATCGATTTCGTCCTTATGAACAATAATTTTTGTATTAGAGAGTGCTTGATATTTACAAGAATCAACATATTCTTCGATTTCATCAATCAGTTGTTCAATTTTACTGCTCATTGTATCCCTCCTTAATTCCCCTTCTCTATTTGGTATGACCATATTTTTCATAAACCATCTTTGCTACAAAATCCGGAACACACTGCGAAATATCCCCCTCAAAACTCGCAATTTCCTTAATTGTAGATGAACTCAAATAAGCATATTCCAAACTGGTTGTTAAAAATACGGTATCTAAACGTCCCTTTGATAGTAAACGATTGGTTTGTGCAATCTGTAATTCGTATTCAAAATCAGTAATTGCACGAAGCCCCCTAATGGCAACATGTATCTGTTTTTCCTTTGCATAGTCAATTAACAGACCGGTAAAACTGTCGACATATACATTAGGCAGATGCTTGGTAGCTTCTTTCAATATATTAACACGTTCTTCTACAGAAAACAATGCAGATTTATTTACATTATTTAACACACTGACAGTCAGTTCATCAAACATTTGGGATGCCCGCTCGATTACGTCTAAATGTCCAAAGGTAACCGGATCAAAGCTTCCCGGATAAATTGCTTTTTTCATTGTGTACTCCTTTTCAGCATAATATGTTGATTCGTTTTGTATTTTTTTTGTTTCATGATATGATATCCCAGCGGCTCTAAATAAGAAATATCTGCATGTAAAGAAGCTTCAAAAATTAAAATTGTATCTTCATCAAGCAGTGATGACATCGTTAAATATTCCAGTACCTTTCTTTCGAGTTCCAATTCATAAGGCGGGTCCATAAATATAATATCGAAGACGCCTTTGAACTCTAATGACTGCAAAGCGACAAACACATCCTGCTTTAAAATTTTAGCTTGATTGATTAATTTAGTATGGGTTAAATTTTGCAGAATACAGTCCTGTGAGACTTTTCCATTATCGACAAAGACTGCTTCAGCTGCGCCGCGGCTCAGCGCTTCAATTCCGACCGCACCGCTTCCGCTGAATAAATCCAAAAAACGGCAGCCGGGAATCTCAAATTGTATCATATTAAATAAAGTTTCTTTGATTCTATCTGTTGTTGGTCTTGTATTAAGGCCTTCGGGTGTCACCAGTTTTAAACTTTTGGCAGTGCCAGCGATTACTCTCATGCTACATCTCCTATATTCGGACCTTTACGCCCTTACTATCTCTTTTTCCAAGCTTTAATTTATTAAGTTCTATCATTTTATCTTTATATTCTATCGTTTGTTCTACTGCGTTTTGCGTAAAATATACTTCTTCAACAAAATCATCCGCTGTTAGTTTCATTCCGCGGACGCCAATTGCCCCCTTTTTCTTGTCCGGTATTTCTTCAAGCGGAAATCTAAGGAAATAACCGCCGTTTGTCTGTAAAACAATATTCCTCTGCTCTTTTAAAACGCAGACACAGACCACCTCATCCTGTTCGGCCAGTTTAGTTGCTGCTACAGTACGCTTAGTAACGTCAAATTCACCGCCGTCTACAACCTTTAGCATAGAGTACTTTGTGGCAAATAAAATCCGGTATAAATTCAAATCAGACTGGCTGGAAATCAATAAGATCCGCTCATTGGCAGAGTTAAAATTACTCACATTGTCAACCGGGATTCCCTTTTCTCTAAATTTACCAAAGGGAAGGTCCGAAACCTTAACGGTATAGAGCTGCCCTGTATTCGTGAAAATACAAATGCGACCGGTATTTTTACAAGAAAAAACAAATTTATTTTCATGATCGGCTGCTTCTTTATTTCTTTCATAGGTAGAAGCATCAATTGTTTTCATGTAGCCAAAGCGGTCTACTAAACAGAAAACTTCCATCTCTGCTATTTTATTTTCTTCATAAACAGCTTCCGCGGCATTTTCTATAGCGGTTTTCCGCTTTCTTGCAAATTCTTTCTTGATGGCATCAAGTTCATTCATAATAACCTGAGCCATCGAATCATGCCGCTCTAATATATCTTCATAACGGTAGATGTTTGCCATTGTTTCTTCATGTTCTTTATTGAGTGCTTCTATTTCAAGTCCGATTAACTTATAAAGCCGCATTTCTAATATAGCATTGGCCTGCTTTTCTGTAAAATTAAGCTGAGCCGCCATAACCGCAGAGCTTTTTGATTTGAATTTGATTCCCTCTGTCGTGCCTTGCATGAGGCAGGCCTTTGCCATTGCCCGGTCCTTACTTCCCCTTAATATTTCAATAATAAGATCAATGACGTTGCAAGCTTTAATTAAGCCTTCCTGAATTTCTTTTCTTTCCTGCTCCTTCGCAAGTAAAGTATTATATTTTCTAGTTGCGACTTCAAATTGAAAATCAACACATTCTTTTAAGATTGTCTTTATTCCCATTGTTTCAGGACGGCTGTTTACAACAGCCAGCATATTGACTCCGAAAGTATCTTCCAGTCTTGTTTTCTTATAGAGCATATTAATAAAATTATCAACATCAGTATCTTTTTTTAATTCTATAACAAAACGAATCCCCTCTTTAGAGGATTGATTGGAAATATCAATAATATCATTTGTTTTTTTCGTCTCGGCAAGCGAGGCGACATCCATTAAAAATTTATTAATATTGGCTCCGATCATTGTATAGGGAATTTCAGAAATAATAAGATTAGTTTTTCCTGCTTTCCCCTTTTCTATTTCTACTTTTCCCCGAAGTTTAATTTTTCCGGTGCCGGTTTCGTAAATTTGCAGTAAATCATCTTTATTACAGACAATACCGCCGGTTGGAAAGTCAGGTCCCTTTACATATTTCATTAATTCTTTCGTTGTAATAGCCGGATCTTTCATGTATGCCTTTGCGGCATCAATCACTTCACCTAAATTGTGCGGCGGAATATTCGTTGCCATACCAACCGCAATACCCTCGGCACCGTTTACGAGAAGGTTCGGAATTTTAACCGGTAATACCGCAGGCTCTTTTTCAGTTTCATCAAAGTTGGGAATAAAATCGACAACATCTTTATCTAAGTCTGCCAAAAAGGCTTCCTGAGTGATTTTTTGCAGTCGTGCTTCCGTATAACGCATAGCAGCCGCACCATCCCCTTCAATCGAACCAAAATTTCCATGTCCGTCTACAAGAGGAAGTCCCTTTTTAAATTCCTGCGACATAACAACGAGTGAATCGTAAATAGAGCTGTCGCCATGCGGATGGTATTTACCCA